>JAAOZX010000346.1 GCA_012274225.1 Comamonadaceae bacterium
CTGGTTCGGGGCACTTCGAGGTCGGAGCGCGGCGCCGTGTCGAGGATATTGGCCAGGTGCGCCTGCCGGATCACGTTGTCGGTCGACAGGATCACCGCCCGGTGCACCGCGTTCTGGAGTTCGCGCACATTGCCGGGCCATTCGTAATTCATCAGCAGGCTCATCGCCCCTTCGGAGAACTGCGGCATCGGACGCTCCAGCTCTTCACTGAATTGCTTGAGAAAGTGCACGGCCAGCGCCGGGATGTCGTCGCGCCGCTCGCGCAGCGGCGGAATGTGGATCGGAAACACGTTGATGCGGTAGAACAGGTCTTCCCGGAAAGTGCCTTCCGCGACCATGGCCTTGGGGTCCTTGTTGGTCGCGGCCAATATCCTGACGTTGGTGGTGTGGGTCTTGGTGTCGCCCACGGCCCTGAATTCGTGCTCCTGCAGTACACGCAGCAGCTTGGCCTGGGTCGACAGGGGGATGTTGCCCAGCTCGTCCAGGAACAGGGTGCCGTTGTTGGCGATTTCAAACATCCCGCGCTTGTTGGCTATCGCGCCGGTGAAAGCGCCCTTCACATGGCCGAACAGTTCGCTTTCGAGCAGGTTTTCGCTCAGCGTCGTGCAATCCACGGTCACAAACTGCTGGTCCTTGCGCAGACTGTTGTAGTGAATGGCCCGCGCCACCATTTCCTTGCCGGTGCCGCTCTCGCCGGTGATCAGCACGGTGCAGTTGGTCGGCGCGCACTTGGCGATCAGGCCGTAGACGCTCTGCATCTGCGGGCTGAAACCGACGATGTTCTCGAACCGGTATTTCGAGCTGACTTCGCTCTTGAGCGAGCGGTTTTCCAGCAGCAGGCGGCGCTTTTCGAGCGCGCGGTCCACCACCAGCTTCAGCTCGTCGGGATCGAACGGCTTGGACAGGTAGTCGAAGGCGCCGAGCTTCATCGCCTTGACCGCTGTCTGGATCTGCGACAACCCGGTCATCATGATGACGTCGACTTCGGGGTGCCGTTCCTTGACGTGCTGCAGCACCTCCAGTCCGTCGACCTTGGGCATCATGATGTCCAGCACGACCACGTCGTAATTGTTCTCGTCGATCTTGCGCAGCGCCTCCCAGCCGTCCTGCACCGACTCGACGTCGTATTGCTCGCCCGTCAGGATGCGACGACAGCTGCGGATGACGATTTCCTCGTCGTCGACGATCAGGATCCTGGCTTTCATGAAATGCTCTCTGAGAGTGTTCTGGCGTGCTCGGCCAGGGGCAGCTTGACCGGCAGGCAGATGCGGAACGTGCTGCCCTCGCCCACGGTGCTTTCGACCTCGATTTCGCCACCATGCGCGCGCACGATCCCGTAGCTCACGGAAAGGCCCAGGCCGGTGCCTTTACCCACCTCCTTGGAGGTAAAGAATGGGTCGAAGATGCGCTGCAGGTTGGCTTCGGGAATGCCGCAACCGGTGTCGTTGATCGCGATCTCGATCGCCGGCATGGGTTCGCTGGATCCCGGCAGCTTCCAGTTCGCGTGCAGTCGGCTGCGGACCGTGATCCTTCCGCTCTCCTCGATCGCCTGCTGGGCATTGACCAGGATGTTCATCAGCACCTGCTTGATGAGGTCGGCGTCGACGAACAGCTGCGGCAGGTCGGGGTCCAGGTCCACCGTGATTTCGATGTGCTGCAGGGCGGCCGAGCGCTCGACGAACTGGACGGTCTCGGCGATCAGCTGGTTGAGGTTGACCAGCGCCTTTTCCGGCGTCTTTTCCCGCGCGAAGTCCAGTAGCCGCCGGATGATGCTGGCGCAGCGCTTGGTTTCGCGGATCACCAGGTCCAGGTCCTCGGCGTCCTCGCTGCCTTCAGGCATCTTCTTTCGCATCAGGCTGGTGAAAGTCAGCACCCCGGTCAGCGGATTGTTCAGCTCATGCGCGATACCCGCCGCCAGTTGCCCGATGGATGCCAGCTTTTCGCCACGGGCCACCTCGGCCTCGGCCAGCTGCAGCTCCTGGGTCCGCTCCTTGACCTTTTCGTTGAGCGTCGCCACCCACTCTTCCAACTCCTGCCGGGACTTCTTCAGTGCGCCCATCATGGCGTTGGAGGAACGCGCAAGGCTGCCGAATTCGTCCTCGCCGCGGACCGGGATGGGCTTGTCGAAGTTGCCTGAAGCGAGCCGCTTGGCGCCCTTTTCCAGGTCGCGCAGCGGCTCATAGATCAGTTTGTGAAGCAGCGCCCCGGCGCTGACCGAAACCAGCAGGATGAACCCGATCGACACCAGGATCATGTTGACGACATGGGCCCGCATGGTCCGGTTCACCTCATCCAGCGAATAGGTGATGTCCACCACGCCCAGCACCGACTGGCTCGCCGGATGCCGGTGGCACGAAGCGCTCGAGCAGGACGGCTCGTTGCGGATCACCTCCATGTTGCCCAGCATCTGGCGGTGGTCGGCGGTTTCGAACAGCCGCCATTTCTTGTGGTTCGGGATATCTGTGAGGGGCCTCTCGCCCTCATGGCAGAGCGAGCAGTGTTCGGCTTCCTTGTCGACGTTCTGGCCGATTTCGGCCGGGAAGTTGGAATGCGCGATGACGCCGCTCTTGCGCAGCACCCGTACCCGCTGGATCCCGTCCTGCTTGCCGATGTCCTCGACGATCTTTTCCACGATCTCGGGCTCGTCCAACAGCATCGCGTAGCGGGTGCTGCGGGCGATCACCTGCGACAGCTGGGTCATGTGGGTGACCAGCGTCCTCAGTTGCTCGCCGCGCTCCTGCTGGACCAGCAGCACGACGAACAGCAGCATGACCGCCACCAGGACGGTGGACAGGTAGAGGCTGACTTTGAACTTGAGGCTTCTCGGCGACATTCCCGGCTTCGGCAGTGCGACAGGTACTGCGTGCGCGTCCGGGGACCAGGATCGTTCACCGGCTAGCCATGGGCCATGTTGCCGAGGGACGATCAATGCCGCGGAAGCGCTCAAGCTCAGTGTGCGCTTGAGCAACCCCCATTGCTTTGATCACCAGCAACAGAGCCGGGAAAAGCCGCTGGCCGCACCCCGCGGGGGTGGCGAAAAGCCGTCAGGGCCGCAAAAGAATGAAAAAGGGCCGGGCCGGGAGCCCAGGGCCTAGTTTTCCTTCTTTTCTTCCTTGCGCTCGACCATGGTCTTGCTGACCAGCACCGTCCGGCCCTTGAGCTGATTCAGCGCCTGAAGGAGCGGGAAATCCTTGTCGGTCCCGTATTCCGGGATCTTGCGATCGATCGGCATCTTGCGGGCCTCTTCCTCGGCCTTCTTGCGGGCTTCCTCGCGGGCTTTCTCCTGGATCGCGTTCTTGACTTCAGCTCCCTGGCCGCTGGTCAGGTGGTGCTCCAAGTCGGCTTCGCGGGTGCGCAGGGCCGAGAACAAATTGCCTTCTTCGGTCTCGTCGACCATGACGTCGGGCACGATCCCCTTGGCCTGGATCGACCGGCCGCTCGGCGTGTAGTAGCGCGCGGTGGTCAGCTTCAGCCCGGTATCGGGTCCGAGTGGACGCACCGTCTGCACGGAGCCCTTGCCGAAGGTCTGGCTGCCCAGGATGGTGGCGCGCTTGTGATCCTGCAGGGCGCCGGCCACGATTTCGCTGGCCGAGGCCGAGCCTTCGTTGACCAGCACCACCAGAGGCACCGTCTTCAGGGCAGCCGGCAGCTTGCGCAGCGGGTCGGAGCCGGCCCGGCGCTGGTAGAACTCAGGCGCCGCCTTGTAGACGAATTTGCTCTCGGCCAGCTGGCCGTTGGTGGACACGACGGTCACGTTCTCGGGCAGGAAGGCCGCCGAAATCGCCACTGCGGAATCCAGCAGGCCGCCTGGGTCGTTGCGCAGGTCCAGCACCATGCCCTTGAGGTTGGGATCGGCCTTGTAAAGCTCCTCCACCTTCTTGACGAAATCGTCGACCGTGCGGTCCTGGAACTGCGACAGGCGGATCCAGCCGTAGCCCGGCTCCATCATCTTGCCGCGCACCGACAGGGTGCGGATTTCCTCACGGGTGATCGTCACCGGGAAGCTGCGGTTTTCGTCCTTGCGGAAGATGGTCAGCATGACCTTGGTATTGGGCTCGCCGCGCATGCGCTTGACGGCATCATTGAGCGACAGCCCCTTGACCAGTGTGTCGTCGATCTTGGTGATCAGGTCGTTGGGCTTCAAGCCGGCACGGAACGCGGGCGAGCCCTCGATCGGCGAAACCACCTTGACCAGGCCGTCTTCCTGGGAAATCTCGATGCCCACGCCCACGAACCGGCCCGAGGTGCCCTCACGGAATTCCTTGAAGGACTTCTTGTCGAAGTACTGCGAATGGGGGTCGAGGCTGGACACCATGCCGGAGATGGCATCGGTGATCAGCTTCTTCTCGTCGACCGGCTCGACATAGTCGGTCTTGATCATCCCGAAGACGGCCGCCAGCTGCTGCAGCTCTTCGAGTGGCAATGGTGCCAGCGAGCCACGCGCAACGGTCTGCAACGACACGGTGGTCAGCGCGCCGGCCAGGGCGCCTACGGAAATCCAGCCGGCAATCTTGAGTTTTTGGCTCATTTCAAAAGATCCAGTCCTCTTCGGGGAGACGAAAATATACACCTGCGACACTGCTCTGATGCAAAGGTGACGCCAGGGTTCCAGCCCGGTGGCAAAAGAGCCACCAAAAAGTCCCGCGATTGGCGACCGGCCACGGCACAGCCGTATGTTATCCGCGTCAGGCGCGATGCGCTGACAAGGGTATCAGCCCCTGCCCTGGCTGGCGACGGCGGCGGCGGCCCGGGCTGCTGCCTCGGGGTCGCCCAGGTAGTAGTGGCGCAGGGGCCGCAAGGCGGCGTCGAGCTCGTAGACCAGCGGAATGCCGTTGGGGATGTTCAGGCCGACGATCTCGCTGTCCGGAATCTGGTCCAGGTACTTCACCAGTGCACGGATCGAATTGCCGTGGGCTGCGACCAGCACCTGGCGCCCCGCACGGATCGCCGGCGCCATGGTGTCGTTCCAGTACGGCAGCACCCGCGCCACCACGTCCTTCAGGCATTCTGTCAGCGGCACTTCGCCCGCGGTGAGCTTGGCGTAACGGATGTCGCCGCGTTCGCAGCGCGGATCCGACGGGTCCAAGGCCGGCGGCGGCACGTCGTAGCTGCGGCGCCAGAGCAGCACCTGCTCGTCGCCATATTTGCGGGCGGTTTCCGCCTTGTTCAGCCCCTGCAGCGCGCCGTAGTGGCGCTCGTTCAGACGCCAGGAATGGGCGACCGGCAGCCAGGTCCGGTCCATCTCGTCCAGGCAATGCCACAGGGTGCGGGTGGCGCGCTTCAGGACGCTGGTGTAGCAGAGATCGAACTCCCAGCCGCCTTCCTTGAGCAGCCGGCCGGAGGTCTTGGCCTGCTCGATGCCAGTGGGCGTCAGGTCGACGTCGGTCCATCCGGTGAAGCGATTTTCCTGGTTCCAGGTCGATTCGCCGTGGCGGATCAGGACGAGTTTGTACATGGGGGAAGGCCTTGCGATGCGCGTGCGGAAAGCTGGCATTTTAGAATCGCGGGTTGACCCTGCGTCACAACTCAAGGAAACCCGTGCAATTCTTCTTCGACAACTGGATGCTGATCTCCGTGGCCCTGGCCTCCGGCGCAATGCTGCTGTGGCCCACGCTCCAGGGTGCGGCCAGCGGCGGAGGGCTAACGGCCGCCAACGCCGTCCAGCTCATCAACCGGGAGCGCGCCATGGTGGTGGATGTTTGCGAGCCCGGGGAATTTGCCGCAGGCCATGTGGGCGGCGCCCGGAACGTGCCGGCGAGCAACTTCGAGCAGCGACTGCCCGAGGTGGTGAAGAACAAGACGGTGCCGCTGATCCTGGTGTGCGCCAGCGGTGCCCGGGCCCACCGCGCGCTGGGCACGGCCAAGAAACTGGGTTACGAAAAGGCCCAAGTTCTGGCCGGCGGGATGAAAGCCTGGAAAGAAGCTAACCTCCCGGTCGAGAAAAACTAAGCTCCCGTCGCGCCTGACTACCTGGCGATTCCCGGGACCCCTTCCAGATCCAATGCAACCTGTCACCATGTACACCACGGCCGTCTGCCCTTATTGCATTCGCGCCAAGCAAATCCTCAAGGCCCGCGGCGTCGAAGTCATCGCCGAGATCCGGGTCGACATGCAACCCGGTGAAAGAATGAAGATGATGGAGCTCACCGGCCGGCGCACCGTCCCGCAGATCTTCATCGGCGACACCCATGTCGGCGGCTGCGACGACCTGATGGCGCTGGACGGTCGCGGCGGGTTGATGCCGCTGCTCAACGGCTGAGCCTCGACAAGGCAGCCTCCCCGACCCGTGCAGCAGTCGCACCAGGACCGCCCGCCGGCCTGAGATAATCGCGGCTGGTCCGAATTCGGCCCGCTTCGGTCTTCGCCGGCGGGCTTTTCGATTTTGTATTGACAGGAAAACCCCATGGCCGACCAGCAAGCCGATCCCGTGTTCCAGATCCAGCGCGTCTATCTGAAGGAAGCCTCGCTCGAACAACCCAATTCCCCCGCCATCCTGCTGGAGCAGGAACAGCCCTCCGTGGATATCCAACTGGCAGTCGAGGCCCAGCCGGCCGCCGAGGGGGTGTTCGAGGTTTGCGTCACCGCCACCGTGACCACCAAGGTCAAGGACAAGACCGTGTTCCTGGTGGAGGCCAAGCAGGCCGGCATCTTCGAAATCCGCAACCTGCCACCCGAGCAGATGGGCCCGATCATGGGTATTGCCTGCCCGCAGATCGTCTACCCCTATCTGCGCGCCACAGTGGCCGACCTGGTGACACGGGCCGGTTTTCCGCCGGTGCACCTGGCGGAAATCAACTTCCAGGCCATGTACGAGCAGCAGCAGGCCCAGCAGGAAGCCGCCGAGCCACCGCGCATCATCACGGCGTAAGCCCCAGGCGGGGGCCCATGGTTGCCGGCAACATCGCCGCGCTGCGGCTGCGTTCATGAAGGTCACGGTGTTCGGCGCCGGCGCCTGGGGCACCGCTCTGGCGGCCTCGGCTGCCGGACGCCACACCGTGCAGCTTTGGGCCCGCGACCCGGCCCAGGCTCGGCTGCTGGCAGCCCAGCGGGAGAACCGACGCTACCTGCCCGGCATCGCCCTGCCGCCGCAGCTCGCGATTCGCGCCGACCCGCTCGCCGCGTTAGCCGGCTTGGCGGCCGCGAGCGACCTCGCCGTCATCGCCACGCCGATGGCGGGGCTGCGCGAAATGCTGGAGCTCCTGCGCGATCACCGCGGTCCGATGGCTTGGCTGTGCAAGGGCTTTGAAGCGGCCGCCGGCAGCCGGGATGGCCTGCTCGGGCATGAGATCAGGGTGCAGGTGGCGCCGGCCCTGCAGGCCGGCATCCTGAGCGGCCCGAGCTTCGCCCTGGAAGTGGCGCGCGGCCAGCCCACGGCGCTGGTCGCGGCGAGCGAGCAGGAGCGGGTCCGTCAGGTCCTGGTGGCGGCGTTTCATGGCCCCTCGCTGCGCGTCTACGCCAACGACGACGTGGCCGGGGTCGAGGTCGGCGGCGCAGTGAAGAACGTGCTGGCCATTGCCACGGGCCTTTGTGACGGACTGAACCTGGGCCTGAACGCCAGGGCGGCGCTGATCACCCGCGGGCTCGCCGAGATGACGCGCCTGGGCGTCGCGCTCGGAGCGCGGGTCGACACCTTCATGGGCCTGTCCGGCCTGGGCGACCTGGTGCTCACTGCAACCGGCGATCTCAGCCGCAACCGCAAGGTGGGCCTGCTGCTGGCCCAAGGCCAGTCGCTGCAACAGATCCTCGATTCGCTCGGCCACGTTGCCGAGGGGGTCTACTGCGCCCGCGCGGTGGTACAGCGGGCCGAGCACCTGGGCGTTGACATGCCGATCTCGCGCGCCGTGGTCGCGCTGCTGGCCGGCCAGCTGCAGCCGCTGGCGGCCGTCTCCGAGTTGATGGGCCGCGAGCCGGCGGCCGAGACCGGCTGAACGATTTCGCCGCCCTGCCCTGCCGCCGCGGCCCGGGACCGCAGGAACACCTTCAGTTGGCGGCGATCGTGTAGCTGCCGTCCGCGCTCCACTTGATCGTTGCGTCGATGAACAGGGTCTTGAGCGCGGGCCGCTGCGCCCGCACCAGGTCATGGGCCTCGCCACTGCGCCCGCCAGCGCCACAGAAGAACACGATCGGCTTGTCGGTGGGCAACTTGTCCAGGCTCTTCTCGATGTCGTTGACGGGCATGTTGATCGCCCCCTTGAACGTGCCGCCGGCAAATTCGCGCGGCTCGCGCACGTCGATCAGGTGCACCGTCCCGGGCGCCTCGCGGTAGATCCGCTCGAACGATGCGACCGAGATCGTGCCGGGCTCCTTGCCGGCCACGATCGCCGGCGCGCTGGACTGCGCGTCGGCCGTCACGGCGCCCGGGCCCGGGCCGTATGCCTTTTCCCAGCCGGGATAGCCCTCGGGCACGACCTTGACGTTGCTATAGCCGGCCTTGATCGCCTTTTCGGCCGAGTCGTTGCTCAATTTGCAGGCCAGTCCGTCGCAATAGAAGTAGACGGGAGCGGCTTTGTCGGCCGGCAGCCGCTCGGCCGCAAGCTTGTCGAACTGCGAATCCGGAAGGCTGATCGCGCCGGGAATGTGCCCCTTGTCGAACTTGCGGTCCTTGGGTCGCGCATCGACCAGCGTGAAGGCCGCCTTTTCATCCATCAATTGCTTGACCCGGGCGACGCTCACGGCATGCAGATTGCCGTTCTTGATCCAGTCGGGAAAGCCCTCGGCATACACCCGGACATTGGTGTAGCCCAGCTTTTCGGCCTTGAAGGCCGAGTTGTGGCTGAGCACGCACTCGGGCCCGTCGCAGTAGAAGATGACCAGCTGCGCCTTGTCCTGCGGCAGCAGCGCGGGCGCCAGTTTGTCGAACTGTGGATCGGGAATGTTGACAGCGGTCGGAATGTGACCGATGTCGTATTTACGGGCTGTTGGCCGCGCATCGACGATCGTCACGCCTTCGGGCTTGGGCAACACCGCATATTGCTTGACCAGGGCCAGGTCGGCCCGCACGGGATACCAGTTGGGTTTGACCTGGACGGCCCCGGGCACCGTTTCGTCGGCTGCGTATGCCGGGCTGGTCGCGAGCACGACCGTACCTATCAGCAGGCTGCCGCACAGAGCGGCAATGAACGTCTCGGAACAACTCTTCATGATTGACCTCCTTGAAATGACAGTGCCGGCGGGCTGTTTCCGGCCCGCCGGGGCATGTGTGACAGCGAGAACCAGTTGCATCAGGCCGATTGCGGGACCGCCGGCATCGGCACCGCCTCCGCGCCCTCCTCGTGCACATCCTCGTAGCCGGTGATCATGGCCTTGATGTGCGCGGTGGGCGTGTGGCCCAGGGTCGCCAGGTAGGGATGGAAGCAGATGTAGAAGACGAAGAAGATGAAGATCAGCACGTGCATCGTGTCCACCACCCGCAGCCCGCCCACCATGTCGATCACGCTGGAGAAGCGCTTGACGTCCCACATCAGCAGGCCCGTGAAGAACTGCAGCGGCAGCAGGAACAGCATCAGGATCTGGTAGAGCATGCGCTGCAGCGGGTTGAACTTGTAGTACGGATCGACTCGATGCGGATTGGGTTCGCCCCGAAAGATCCCGTAGCCGTAGTACATCGCCTGCCGAAACGATTCGTTGAACAGCTTCACGATGTTGAGCTCGGGCTGGTAGGCCTTGTTCTTGTCGGAGAACAGGTAGAACAGCAGCCACAGGAAGAAGTTGGCGATCAGGGCAAAGGCCACCCAGTTGTGCACCACCACCGCGGTGCGGAACGACATCAGGCTGAACAGGTCCAGGTAGCGGATCTGCACCCCGGTCGCGATCAGCACGATGAACAGGAAGGCATTGGCCCAGTGCCAGATGCGCACCGGCAGCGGGTTCACATAGATCTTGCTCATGGTCGTTTCCTTCAGCTCGGGTTCTTGCCGGATTCGGCACTGTCGGCGGCGGCGTCGCGCGCCCGCTTGCGCTCGCTCATCAACTTGACGCTCAGGTGGGCCAGCGGCAGCAGGATGCCGGCGCCCAGCGCCATCAGCAGCAGCACGTCGAGCAGCTTGATGCGGGTGCTGCCGATGGCGTAGAAGCCGCCCACCGATCCGACCGATTCGATGGAGTTGAGCACGCCCAGGCTGGCGTCATGCCGCAGCGGCCTGCCGTCCGGTCCGGCCATGGTGACCGAGACCGACTGGAACGAGGCGGCGCCCTCCTTGTGGCAGGTGTCGCAGGCCTTCACGGCCAGCGCCTTCTCGCCCAGCTGGTGGGCCTGCACACCGGTCTGCACTTCGAGCCGGCCACGCAGCACGGTCTTGCCCTCGCCATTGCCGCGATTGAATTCCTGCAGCAGGCTCCACAGCGCGCGGCCGTCCAGGCCGGCGCCGGTGGCATCGGCCCAGTTGGTCAGCTTGACAAACTGCGGAACGCCGACTTTTTCGGAGGACTGGCGCGCGGCGGCGCCCTCATACAGCCTCAGGTTGACGCGGCGAGTCGTTCCCGGCGAGTGGCAGGCCGGGCAGGAGATGGCTTCCAGGTGCCGTTCGGTGTTGGGCAGCCAGACCGCATGGCTGGTGACGGTCTCTTTGTGGCACGACACGCACTGGCCTTTCATGTTCTGGCCCAGCGATGCCGCCTTGATGCCATGGGTCTGGTGGCAATCCTTGCACTCCAGCGCCTCGTCGCCGGAGCGACCGTGCACGCTTTCGGCGAAAGCAGTGGCGATGCCCTGGTGGCATTTCTGGCAGACCACGGGTTGGGCATTGCCGGCCGGTCTTTCCTTGGCGGACAGGGTCGCGTGCGGGTTGTGGCAGTCGGCGCACAGGGGTGCCTTTTCGCTGCCGCTGCGCACCAGCGCCGAGTGCACGCTGTCTTCGTACTGCGTGACGGTCTTCTTGTGGCAGTCGCGGCAGGTTTCCATGCGCTCGAGCGAATTGGCGCGCTTGCTGGCGATCTGTTTGGGTTCCTTGCTGTGTGTCGCGAGGTCGATCTCGGAGTGGCAGCCTTCGCAGCCACCCGAGGCGTGCACCGACTGGGCAAAGCCCTTGGCCGCAATCACCAGCGACAGCTTCTCGCCGTTGGCCAGCGTCTTTTCGAGATTGGGCTTGGCGTGGCATTCAAGACACGCCAGATCCTCTTTCGACAAGCTGGCGTCTTTCGGATTGGCGGCGTGAGCGGTAATGCCCCCCAGCGAAATCGCCAGCGCCGCCACGATACCCATCAGGGTGCCGCTGCAGCGTGGCGCTTTCACGGTGAGGCCCGGGATGAAGAAGCGTTTCATGGGATCCTCGTCGAATTTCTCAATCGGCAGTCACAGGCTCTTTCACTCCGAGGTCCTGGCCCCGATCAGCGCCTTGCCACCGTTCCAGATCAGCATGGCCAGCCCGACGAATGGGAAGGCGAGGATGTAGGCGAGGCCGACGAAGGGCGCTGCCACCATCTTGAGTACGAACTTCCCGTAGCTCAGCGCTTCACGGGCAGCCGGCCGTTGCATCAGCGCCTTGCCCCCGATGCGGGCCAGCATGAACATGCCGACGAAGGGCAGCAGCACCGCGTACACCAGGCCGACGAAGGGCGCCGACAGGAAGAGCGCCATGTTCTTCAGCACGGCGAACCGTCCGGGTGCTTCCTCTTCGGCGGCAGTCGCGGCCGGCGCGGCCTGTTCAGCCGGCGCGGCGGCCGCGGGCACTTTCCACAACATGGCCTTCGCCGCGCTGTCCTCGATCATCTCGGGCGACAGCGGTTTGTGCAGGAAGTCCGTCACGCCGGCGGCGCGAGCCCGCTCCTCGCTGGTCTTGCTGCCGTAGCCGGTCACGATGACGACCGGTACCCAAGGTTGCCGCGCCTTGATGCGCTCGGCCACCTCAAGCCCGTTCATGCCGGGCATCCGCAGGTCGGTGAAGACGGCATCGTAGGTCTCGGACTGGAGCTTCTGCAGCGCGTCGTAGCCGTCCTCGGCTGTGACCACGACGTAGCCCTTGCCGGAAAGAACACGGTTGAAACTCTTGCCAACCACCGGGTCGTCATCGACAACCAATACTTTGCGCAGTGCACTCATGATGAACTCCTTGAAAATTCGGGTTTAGGAACCTTGGGCCATGGCGTTCCCGCCGCGGGCCCCGGTGTCGTTGTGCAGGGCCCACCGCTTGTGCTGCATGGCGGCGTTGGAGGCTTCGATCACCTGCTCGGGACCGACGGGCTTGGTCAGATAGTCATAGGCACCCAGCGCGACCGCCTCCTTGGCGGATTCGAGCGTCGGATAGCCGGTGATGATGATCACCTCGCTCTCCGGCCAGCGCTGCTTGAGGGCGCGCAGAACGGTGATGCCGTCCATTTCGGGCATGCGCAGATCGAGCAGCACGACGTCGAATGGATCCTGTTGCATCAATTGGGCAACTTGGGTCCAGGTCGAGACCGCCTTCACGTTGCAGTTCGTCCCCGCAAGGATCCGCGTGTAGCTGAGGCGGACCACTTCTTCGTCGTCGACGATCAGGATCTTGGCTTTGGTGTTCATGAGGCCACTCGGTTGGTATGCGAGCTGGATAAAGCATTAGCCGTGCCACACCCGGGTCACGCGCAACTTCGCTTTTGCAATCAACGAGTTAGGTCGCAGCGCTCGGGCGCCGCCAGCCGGTCGATGCGAGCTCGAAGTACATTCGTTTTGTGCACCGCCTCCCGGCCCCGCGTAATATTTCTTTTGCAATCAACAACTTGCGCCAGCGCAGGCAGAGGATCCGTTTCTATACACCGTCGCTTACGGCGATTCTCGTTTCCGCCACAATGCGCCGATGACAGACGATCAGTTGCTGCGTTATTCACGCCACATCCTGCTCGAGGAGATCGGCGTCGAGGGCCAGGAACGCCTGCTGGCGGCTCACGCGCTGGTGATCGGCGCCGGCGGCCTGGGTTCACCGGTGGCGCTGTACCTGGGCACGGGCGGCGTGGGCCATATCACGCTGGTCGATCACGACACGGTGGACCTGACCAACCTGCAGCGCCAACTCGCGCACTCGATGGCACGCCT
This sequence comes from Comamonadaceae bacterium, assembly GCA_012274225.1. Lineage (GTDB taxonomy): Bacteria > Pseudomonadota > Gammaproteobacteria > Burkholderiales > Burkholderiaceae_C > Ramlibacter. Next base: position 13,004 of record JAAOZX010000346.1, read on the forward strand.
GGGCATGCCGAAAGCGGAATCGGCGCGGCAGGCGATCGCAGCCATCAACCCGGAGCCGGAAGTGAGGGCCATCGCGGCCCGTGCCGATGCGGCGTCGCTCGATCAATGGGTGCGCCAGGCCGACGTGGTGATCGATTGCTGCGACAATTTCGCCACGCGCCATGCGGTCAACGCCGCCTGCGTGAAACACGCCAGGCCCCTGGTCTCGGGTGCGGCCATCCGCTTCGACGGGCAGATCACCGTCTACGACACCCGTGAGCAGGAGTCGCCGTGCTATGCGTGCCTGTTCGCCCCATCGGACGACTTCGAGGAGACTCGCTGCGCGACGATGGGCGTGTTCGCGCCGCTGGTTGGGATCATCGGAGCCATGCAAGCCGCCGAAGCCCTCAAGCTGCTGAGCGGCGCCGGCACGTCGTTGGCGGGACGGCTGCTGATGCTGGACGGCAGGGCCATGGAATGGAACGAGGTGCGGGTGCCGCGCAACCCGTCATGCCCCGTCTGCCGCGGCCGCATGGCTCGCTGAGCACCCGTCAGTTGCCGTACGGCTGACACGCCGGCATCGGCGCGTGCCGCCGGCCTGCCTGGTCGTGCGGCGCCTGTGCATCGCGTCCCCGTTTGGCGTCGGGCTTCGACTTTCGATCGCCCGCAGGCTCGGGCGGCCCGCCCAAGGTCGCCTTCTCGTTCTTGTTTTCGCCCGGAGGCCGCGACATGATGGCGATACGGGCTGCGGCATAGGACGAGGCCGCCTCGCGCAAGGCCGGACCGCAATTGGCGTCCTGACCGCCCCCGGGGCAGTCCAATCATCGTGCCGGCCGTGCCGGCTGCGTGACTTGCCGCCACTCGATCAACGCAACGTTGGTGTCCGGCGCCGGGTGAGCGGACTCGCCATGCGGCGTTGACGGCTCCAGCCTGCCCGGGTCGCCGAGCGCCAGCAATGCCGCGGCGAGCAGCGTGCCGAAAAAAATGAGCGCTGTTTCGATCAGCAGTTTCATCTGGACATCCCTCGCGGGACGGCCCCTTCGCCCGCTGCCGCAGTGTGCGTAATGCGAGGATCGAGTACGGTCAGTTGCCAGCGGCACGTCCTGTCGGTGACTGCCTACAGGCCGCATGTAGGAGACATCCTACTGCGTGGACGCAGTGTGACTGGCAGAATGGGCGCACAACGGCGGGGGACACAGCTGCACGGTCATGACGGCTCACCGAGCCGGAGCGCGTCCGCCCGCACCTATAGCTGCTGTGGAATTAAGAACATACATCGTCGAAGACAACGCGACCATTCGCGAGAACCTGATAGGTGCGCTGGAAGAACTGGCGAGCGTCAAGGCGCTTGACTGGGCCGAGACCGAGAGCCAGGCCCGCAACTGGCTCGCCCAGCACGATCGAGGCTGGGATCTCGCCATTGTCGACCTGTTCCTGAAGCAAGGCAGTGGCCTGGGAGTGCTCGAAGCTTGCCGCGGTCGCGCCACCGGACAGCGGGTGGTGGTGCTGAGCAATTACGCCACAGCCGACATGCGCAAGCGCTGCACCCAGCTGGGTGCCGATGCGGTGTTCGACAAATCCAATGAAATCGACGCGCTGGTGGAATACTGCATCCTGCAATCGGAGACGGCGCGTCCGAATGCCTGAGGATTGGCGCCCGGTCAGTCGATCAGCTTGTTCTTCAGCGCGTAATAGGTCAGGTCGCTGTTCGAGGACAGGCTCATCTTTTCCATGAGGCGGGTCCGGTAAGTGCTGACGGTCTTCACGCTCAGTGACAGCGCCTTTGCGATGTCGCCGGCGGTCTCGCCCTTGGCGAGCTTGAGGAACACCTGGAACTCGCGCTCGGAGAGCTGCTCGTGAGGCGCTCCGCCCTCCTTGCGATTGAGCTGCTGCGCCAGCAGTTCGGCCACGGCCGGCGAGATGTAGCGGCGGCCGAGGGCGATGGTCCGAATCGCGTTGACGATTTCCATTGGCTCGCATTCCTTGTTCAGGTAGCCGCTCGCGCCCTGACGGATCAGGTTCATCGCATAGTGTTCTTCCGGATAGCCGGAGAGGATCAGAATACCGACATCGGGCGCCTTGGCGCGGATCATCCCCAGCGCGTCGATGCCGCTTTGCCCCGGCATCGAAAGATCCATGACCAGGACGTCGAGTTCGGTGGTGCGCACCAGGTCGATCGCTTCACGCCCGCTGGCGGCCTCGCCCACTACGCGCAGATCGACTTGTTCGGAGAAGAACTGCTTGAGTCCCGACCGCACAATGGCGTGGTCGTCCACAATCCCGACTTTGATCATGTCTGTCCTCTTTCGATGCCAAGCTGCAAACCGATTGTGCCCAACTTTCCGCTAAAAAGTCTTAACCTTCAGTCATGATGAATCCCGATTCCATGCACATCGAGGGAAATTGCGAGTGAGGGTCCTGCGCTCCATTTCCCTTTCCAAGATGGCGATCAGCCTCGCGCTAGCGCTGCTGGCGGCCTTGATCCTGATCGGAATCAACGAGACCGGATTCAGCCAATCCACCACGGCGCTCGACGATATTGCCGAGGCATCGCGCACCCGCGCATCGCTCAACCGCGTACTGCAGCACGTGCTCGACGCCGAGACCGGCTCGCGCGGCTACCTGCTCACCGGCGAGCCGCGCTACCTCGAGCCGTACAACGCGGCGGTGGCCGAGATCGGAGCGCAGCTCGATGCGCTGCGCCAGATCTATGTGCCCAGCGCCGAGGAGTACGCGATCCTGGCGCAGCTCACCCGTAACGTTCAGCGCAAGCTGGCCGAGATGGACCTGTCGGTGCGCATGCGCCAGCAGGGCAACGAGGATGCCTGGAAATTCGTGCTGATGACCGACGTGGGCAAGCAGCAGATGGACGCGATCCGCGAACAGGCCGCCCGGCTCATCAACGCTGCCGCCGCGAAAATGGAGGTGAGCCAGGTCCAGGTGCGCCGATCGCTCGTGCTGTCGCGGATCGGGATCGCGGCGGTCGCCATGGCCGGCCTGCTGGCCTTTTACCTTTACCTGCGCCAGACCACCGCGCTGGAACGCGCCGGCGAGCAGCAGCAGAAGGTGCTGCAACAGGAACGCGACCTGTTCGAGCGCCAGGTTCGGGAGCGCACCGCCACTCTGGCCGAGCTCGCGACCCACCTGCAACGGGTGCGCGAGGAAGAGCGCGGCCACCTCGCGCGCGAACTGCACGACGAGCTCGGGGCGCTCCTGACGGCCGCCAAACTCGACGTGGCGCGTTTGAAGTCGAGGCTCGGTCCGCAGCCCACCCCGGAAATCGCGCAGCGGCTGGAACATCTGACCGACACCCTGAACAGCGGCATCGCGCTCAAGCGCCGCATCATCGAGGACTTGCGCCCGTCCTCGCTGTCCAACCTCGGGCTGACGGCATCCCTCGAGATCCTGGCCCGCGAATTCTCCGATCGCTCCGGCGTCGAGATCATGACCGAGCTGGAACCGGTGGAGCTCGACGAATCGAGCCAGCTCACCGTGTACCGCGTGGTCCAGGAGTCGCTCACCAACGTCGGCAAGTACGCCGACGCGCAACATGTCGAAATCACCGTGCAGAACCACGGCAACCATGTCGAGGTCGACATCTCCGACGACGGCAAGGGCTTCGACGTCGCCGACAGCCGGCCCTCGACCCACGGCCTGGCCGGCATGCGCCATCGCGTGGAAGCGGCGGGCGGCCGGCTGGCGGTGATCTCCACCATCGGCAAAGGCAGCCGGATTTCGGCGGTGCTGCCCAAGGTCTTGGCCGAGGTTTAGCCGCCGCGAGTCGGGTCGGCCGGCGCGTGGAAATCCCACGCGCGGGCGTCGGCCCGGTCCTACGAGGGCCTCTCTTCCCTGCCGACAAGCAGTCACGCCTGCCGCTGATCAGCGCTGGCCGACAGCGGGCCCTAACCTTGGCCCCTGCATTTGCAGTCCAAAAGCCGCCACAACCCCGGCCGCGCGCCGCAAGGAAGTCGAAATGTTGCACTACGCCATCGTGTTCCTGGTGATCGCGCTGATCGCGGCCCTGTTCGGCTTCGGCGGAATAGCGGCAGGCGCGGTCGGTATCGCGAAGATCCTCTTTTTCGTCTTCGTGATCATGGCGGTCGTCGCGTTCATCGCCAGCATCGGGCGCAAGGGCTGAGGCCATCCGGTTATCCACTCTCACTCCAACCACAGAGGACCACCAACATGACGAACACCAACAACAGGTCGTTGCGCGCGAACACTTCGGGCTACGGCGACGAGGCCATGGGCATTGCCGGCCAGGCGCTCGAATCCACCAGGGAACTGGCCAGCCAGGCCATCGGCAAGGCCGGCGAAAAGGTCCGCGACCTGCGCTACGGCGTTCAGGACCTGGCCAGCAAGGGGGCCAGCAGGGTCGGAGGATACGCCCAGGCGACCGGCCGCTACGTGTCCGAGCAACCGGTCAAGTCGGCGCTGATCGCAGCCGCGGTGGGCGCCGCGGTGGCCGCCCTGGTGCTGGCGATGCGCCGCAACCGGCGCTACTACTACTAACCAGCATCGACCCGCGCGCCGAGTTTCGCCATGGCCATGGTTCATCCCATCTTTTCGGTTCTGATCAGCCGTCCGGAACTGGTCGTCGAGCATGTCGCCGGTTATGCGGCGTTGGTACAGGAAGAGGCGTCGAGCGTCGGACTGGAGGTGGCCAAGCGCGTCGTCGCCTGGGCCGTCGCGGCGCTGGGCCTGCTGGTGTTCCTGATCCTGGCCGGCGTCGCGGTCATGCTGGGCGCGATCCACGAGTTCCACTGGGCCCTGGTGCTCGCGCCGGCAGTGGCCCTGCTGATATCAGTGGTGGCCTGGCGCATTGCGCAGCAGCGCCTGCCGCACAAAGCGTTCACGGAACTGAAGGCCCAGCTCGATGCAGACGCCCAGGCCTTGCGCACGCTCGGGGCCGGCTCATGAGCCGCTCGGCCGTTCCGGAGGCTCATAGCACCGCAGCCCGCAGGGCGGAGGTTACCCAGTGAGCGACGCGGCCGACAAGCTGGCGCGAACCCGTTTGGCGATCATCGCCCACATCCAGCGCCGCGAGCAGCGGTCCAGCGGCCCAGCCGGCCGGCACGAACGCACTGCTGCCGACATGGGAAGCGAGAGCGATTCCGATTGGGAACAGGACCCGGAAGAAGAGCCGCATGGGCGGGTGCGGGACTGGTACCAGCGTGCCCGGCGGATGGGCAGCGCCTGGTGGCGCCATCACCCCGCCCATGCCGGGCTGGAACTGGCGACGCCCGTGCTGTCGTCCTTCGCCGCACGCAGTCCAGTGGCCTACCTCGGCATGTCGGCGCTGGTGGGAGCAGCTTTCGTCATCGTGCGGCCCTGGCGGCTGGTCTCGGTGACGGGCCTGCTGGTGGCCCTGCTGAAGTCGTCGCAACTGTCCGGCCTGGTGTTCTCTGCGATGTCGGCTTCCGATTACGGGAAAGACGGTCGATCCATGTGAAAGAGAGCGAGCCGGAGCGCGTGGTGCCGTCGTCCGGGTAGTTTCAAGGAAAGCTGCGGCACCGTAACCATCCATCAACTCCAGGAGAAAGCCATGAAATACACACGAGTCCTTGCCATCGCCGTCCTCACCGGCGCCACCTTCCTCGGCACCGGTTGCTCCGTCATCCGCAATCAGGAAACGCCCGGCGCCTACATCGACGACGCCGCCATCACCACCGCGGTGAAAGCGAAATTCGTGGAAGACAAGACCGTTGACGCCGGCGCTGTCAAGGTGGAGACGCTGAACGGCACCGTGGCCCTGTCCGGCTTCGCAAAATCGCCTGCGGAAAAGGCCCAGGCGGAATTCCTCGCCCGCAACACAAAGGGCGTTCGGGAAGTGCGCAACAACCTCGCCGTGCGGCCGTAAGACGCGTGGCATGAACGGGTGCCGGCCGTTGCGCCGGAGTTCCCAGGCAGGCAACCGGCTCGGGCCGAGCCTGCCTTTTCTATTGGAAATGCGAACGCCGTGAAGACCTTTCGCTGTGATCACTGCGGCCACGCCCTGTTCTTCGAGAACGTGCAGTGCCTGCATTGCGGCAGCGCGCTGGCGTTCCTGCCGGACCGGCTGGCCCTGTGCGCCATCGAGCCGGTACCGCCGGCGGGCTCCGGGCTGTGGCGGCGCAAGGTCCGGCGTGGGCCGGACCTTGCGCGCGCCTACCGGCTGTGCCGCAACAACATCGAGCACCAGGCCTGCAATTTCGCGGTGGCCGAGCGGGACCCGAATGGCCTGTGCGTATCCTGCCGGCTGACCCGCGTACTGCCGGACCTGTCGCTGCCGCAAAGCCGGGAGCGCTGGTACCGGATCGAAGTGGCCAAGCGGCGACTTTTCTACACGCTGGCCCAGCTGCGGCTGGTGTCGCCCGCGCCTGACGATGGCCAGCGCGATGGCCCGGTTTTCGAGTTCCTCGCCGATGCGCCGGGCCAGCAGGTGCTGACGGGCCACCGCGCAGGTGTGATCACGCTCAACGTCGCGGAGGCGGACGACACCGAGCGCGTGCGCCGGCGCGTCGCCTTGCACGAGCCCTACCGCACGTTGCTGGGCCACCTGCGGCATGAGTCCGGTCATTACTACTGGGACCGACTGATCGCGGCCGGCGGCCTGATCGAGGCTTTCCGCTCGCAGTTTGGCGACGAGCGCGCCGGCTACAGCCAGGCCCTCGATGCCTACTACGCGGCGGGCGGCGCGGCGGGCGGCTGGCAGGCCAACCATGTCAGTGCCTATGCAACTTCGCACCCATGGGAAGACTGGGCCGAGACCTGGGCGCATTACCTGCACATGGTGGACTTGCTGGAGACCGCCTCGTCCTACAACACCCGGGTCGTGGTTCCCGGCAACCCGACCGAAGAAGTCGACGAGGTCACCAATCCCTTCGAGAGCGACGCGGGCGACTTCGATCAGCTGGTGGAGCAGTGGATTCCGCTGACGCTGCTGCTCAACAGCCTGAACCGCAGCCTGGGCCAGGACGATGCCTACCCGTTCGCGCCAGCCAGTGGCGCCCTCGCCAAGCTGCGCTTCGTGCACGATGTGATCCGGGCGCCGGGCACGCAAGCGCCCCAGGCGGCCGCGCCGCGGTCTTGCCAGAGCGGGTCCGCCGTGGACAGGGCGCCAGCGACAACGACGACCTGACCCGCTCCGCCGCAGGGGCGGTGGTCGGACCGCTCAGCCGGCCTTGTCGGTCAGCTGGTTGTCCACCGAGTTCACGCCCTTGACATTGCGCGCAATCTCGCTCGCACGTTCCTTGGCCGCTGCCGTTGGCGCCGGGCCGCTCAGGGTCACGACGCCGTTCTGGGTGTCCACGTCGATCTTGATCGCGCTCAGGTCCTTGTCGGACGCGATCGCGGCCTTCACCTTGGTCGTGATCAGGGCATCGTCGATCTTGTCGCCCGCGGAGGCCCCCATGGCCTTGGTCTTGTCAACCGCGTTGTCCAGGGCGGCGCCGGCGCCCGCTGTCGCGTCTTTGGCATCGCGCTGCAGCGCTTTGGCGGCGCTTTCGGTCTTGGCCGTGGCCGAGTCGATTCGCTCCCCCGCCGTGCGATCTCCGACACGGTCGCAGGCGCCCAAAGCGAGCAGGATGGCCAGCAACGAAACAATCGTCAGGCTATTGCGTTGAACGGGTGTCATGATGTTTCCTTGCCTCGGCGTTGATGGGGGAGGCTCCGCGGCCCCTTGATACGCCTTCAGTCTAGGGAAGGCGTGCCTGCGCCACAGTCGGAGAGCGCCGAAACGGCTGTAGGAGAAGTTAGCGTTCGGCCTGTGCCAGGCTGTCGCCTTCCATGTCCCTGAGAATGCGATCCAGCCGGCTGGAGAGCTGCTCGGTGGAGAGCTGCTCGCGAAATCGTTCGACCATCAAGGGCAGGCTCATCGGGCTGGGATGGCGCAGTTCGACCCAGTCGACCTTCATGCGCAGCAGCCGGACCAGCGTCGCCCGCAGCCGCGCGAGCTCCAGCTCCTGGCTCAGCACCTCCTGCTGCGCCTGGGTCAGCAGCAGGTTGGCCGGATCGTACTTGCGGAACACCTCGAAGAAAAGTCCGCTCGAGGCCTGCAATTGGCGGGCGCTCTTGGGCTGTCCCGGATAGCCCGAGAACACCAGGCCGGCCACCCGCGCGATCTCGCGAAACCGCCGCTGCGCCAGCTCGGTGGAGTTGAGCGAGGCCAGCACGTCGTGCAACAGGTTGGCCGTCGAAAACACCTGCTGGCCGGTCACCAGCGAAAGGTCGAAGTCCTCCGCGCTGACCAGCTCGAAGCCGTAGTCGTTGACCGACATGCTGAAGGTGTTGGGACGGTCGCGCGCCAGCCGCCAGGCCAGCAGGCTGGCCAGCCCCAGGTGCACATGGCGGCCGGCGAAGGGATACAGGTAGAGGTGGCGGCCTTCGCGCGAGCGGAAGGTTTCAACCAGCAGCACCCCGGGCCTCGGAATGCGCGAAAGCCGGCCCTGCGTCTGCAACATCGGCCGCGCCGCCTCCAGCTCGGGCTCGAAGAAGTCGCCCTGGGATGCGCGCTGCATCATCTCGAGCACCGCGTCGCCCATTTCGGTGGAAAGCGCCATCTTGCTGCCTTGCCAGGTCGGGACCGTGCCCTTGTTGCGCGCGGCTTTCTTCACGTAGGCCGCCATTTCGCGCACCCGGATGAACTCCAGCAGCTTGCCGGCAAAGTAGAAGCAGTCGCCCTGGCGCAGCCGGGCGATGAAGCCTTCCTCGATGGTGCCGATATTGGCGCCGCTCAGGTACTTCACCTGCATCGCCGCGTCGCTGACGATGGTTCCTATGCCCAGGCGATGACGCCTGGCAATGCCGCGGTCGGGCACCCGGTAGACGCCGTCTTCGCCCAACGCGATGCGGTGGTAATCCGGATAGGCCGTCAGGCTGGTGCCGCCACGTTCGCAAAATGCCAGCGCCCAATCGAACTCGGCGCGGGTGAGCTCGCGGTACGACCAGGCGCCGCGCACCTCTTCAAAGAGTTCATCGGCCCGGAACCCGCCACCCAGCGCCACGGTCACCAGGTGCTGGACCAGCACGTCCAGCGGTTTGTCCGGCGGCTGGCGCGCCTCCACGCGGCCGGCCTGGGCCGCGTGCCGTGCCGCGGCGGCCTCGATAATTTCCATGGTGTTGGTGGGCACCAGGGTGAGCCGGCTGGGCCGGCCCGGCGCATGTCCGCTGCGGCCAGCGCGCTGCATCATCCGCGCCACGCCCTTGGCCGACCCGATCTGCAGCACCCGCTCCACCGGCAGAAAGTCGACACCGAGGTCCAGCGACGAGGTGGCGACCACCGCCCGCAGGCTGCCTTGCTTCAGCCCCTGCTCCACCCATTCCCGGGTGGCCTTGTCCATCGAGCCGTGGTGCAGCGCGATCTCGCCGGCCCATTCCGGTTTCGCCTCGAGCAGCAGCTGATACCAGATCTCGGCCTGCGAGCGCACGTTGGTGAAGACCAGCGTGGTGCCCGACCGCGCAATCTCGTCGACCACCGGCTGTTGCATCCGCGCGCCGAGATGTCCGGCCCAGGAGTACTTGCCGGGATCGGGCGGGATCAGCGTGTCGATCACCAGGCTCTTGTCGACCTTGCCGCGCACCAGCGCGGATGCGGCCGCGCTTCCAATCGGGCCCGGTTGACACAGCACCTCCATGGCCTGCTGCAGGTTCCCCAGCGTCGCCGAGAGCGCCCACACCACCAGTTGCGGATTGAACCGCCGCAGCCGCGCGATCGCCAGTTGCGCCTGGACCCCGCGCTTGCTGCCGATCAGTTCATGCCACTCGTCGATGACGACGAACTCGACGCCGCGCAATTCTTCGCGGGAATGCTCACGTGTGAGCATCAGGCTGAGCGACTCGGGGGTGGTCACCAGGACTGTGGGAAAACGCCGGTCCTGCCGGGCCCGCTCCGCGCTGGGCGTGTCGCCGGTGCGCTGGCCGATGCTCCATGCGGGCGCCAGGTCGCGCAGCGGCTCCGTGAGGGCCCGGGTGGTGTCCGATGCCAGTGCCCGCATCGGCGTCAACCAGATCGCACGCAGCGGTTGGGCCGCGATCCTGCCGGGCGCATCGCTCGACTCCGGTTGCCGATGGCGGCGCAACAATTCCGCGAGCATGCCCAGCCAGACCGCATAGGTCTTGCCGGAACCGGTGGTTGCGTGCAACAGCCCGCTGCGGCCCTGCGCCACGGCATGCCAGACCTCGCGCTGGAAATCGAAGGGCTGCCAGCCGCGCTCGCCCAGCCAGGTTTCGACCGCCGAAGCGGGTGCGGATTGAACGCCAGGGTGGGTGGATTTCAACCGCCCGATTGTCGCGGCAATCCCGGCCCGGCGTGTAAACTGGTCCGCCGCTTCGCCACCCTTTCAGATCGCCGTCGGGCTCCCAACCTTGAGCGGATTTCAATGAGCCGTCCCAACATCATCTTCATCGTCGCCGATGACCTGGGCTTTGCCGACCTCGGGTGCTACGGCGGCCGCCCGGCGCAGTTCGGTGCCGTGTCGCCAGTGCTCGACCAGTTGGCCGCCGATGGCTTGAAGTTCACCCAGGGCTACGCCAATGCGCCGGTGTGCTCGCCGACCCGCTTCGCCCTGATGACCGGGCGCTACCAGTACCGCCTGCGCGGCGCGGCGGAAGAGCCGATCAACAGCAAGAGCCGCGGCAGCACCACGCTGGGCCTGCCGCCCGAACACCCCACGCTGCCGTCCTTGCTCAAGGGCAGCGGCTATCGCACGGCGCTCATCGGCAAATGGCACCTGGGTTACCCGCCCTCTTTCAGCCCCTTGCGCTCGGGCTATGAGGAGTTCTTCGGGCCGATGTCCGGCGGCGTCGACTATTTCACGCACTGCGCGTTCACCGGCGCGCACGACCTGTGGTCCGGCGAGGAAGAGCAGCAGGAGGTCGGCTACCTCACCGACCTGATCTCGCGCCGGGCCGTCGATTACGTGAACCGCATGGCCGGCCAGCAGGCGCCGTTCTTCCTCAGCCTGCACTACACGGCGCCGCACTGGCCCTGGGAAACGCGCGACGACGAGGCGCTGGCCCAGGAGGTGAAGAGCAACCTGTTCCATCTGGACGGCGGCAACATCCATGGTTACCACCGCATGATCCATCACATGGACGAGGGCATCGGCTGGGTGATGAGGGCGTTGCACGACCGGGGCATTGCGGACGACACGCTGGTGGTCTTCACCAGCGACAACGGCGGCGAGCGCTTCTCCGACAACTGGCCGCTGGTGGGCGGCAAGATGGACCTGACCGAGGGCGGCATTCGCGTGCCCTGGATCGCGCATTGGCCGGCGGCGATCGCAGCCGGGGGCGTGAGCCACCAGCACTGCATGACCATGGACTGGTCGGCGACGCTGCTGGAAGCGGGCGGCGCATCGCCCCACCCCGATTACCCGCTGGACGGTATCTCGCTGATGCCGGTGCTGCGCGATGCCGGCCATGTCTTCCGCCGGCCGCTGCACTGGCGCATGAACCACCGCGGCCAGTGCGCCCATCGCGACGGCGACTGGAAGTACCTGCGGGTCGACGGCAACGACTACCTGTTCAACATCCCCGCCGACGAGCGCGAGCGCGCCAACCGGGCGCCGCGCGAGCCGCAGCGGCTGGCGGCCATGCGCCAGGCCTGGGAGGCGTGGAACGCGACGATGCCGCCGATCCCGGCGGACGCCACCGTCAGCGTGGGCTATTCGGCCAAGGACATGCCGCAGCGGTGATGGTGTGTGGCCCGTCGTCCGACTGGGGGTGGGCGCTTGTGGCGCGACATCGGCACGCCAACGTGCCCGGTTCAAGCACAGGCATACTTTCGCCATGCCGAAACTTTCCCGCTGGTTGCCGTTCCTGAATTGGCCGCGCCCCGGCGCGGCGCTGCTGCGCGGCGAGCTGGGGGCCGCGCTCACGGTGGCGGTGGTCATGGTGCCGCAATCGGTGGCCTATGCCGAACTCGCCGGCATGCCGTTGGTGACCGGCCTGTATGCGACCTTCCTGCCGGCCCTGGCCGCGGTTCTGTTCAGCGGCTCGACCCGGTTGTCGGTGGGACCAACCGCCCTGACCAGCGTACTGGTCGGGGCATCGCTGGCCGGCCTGGCACAACCCGGCAGCGAGCAGTGGATCATGCTGGTGGTGTGGCTGGCTTTGCTGTCCGGCGGCATCCAGCTGGGGCTGGGCGCGGCCCGGGCCTCCTGGGTGCTCAACCTGGTGAGTTCGCCGGTCCTGGCCGGCTTCGGCCAGGGTGCAGCCCTGCTCATCATCGCGTCGCAGATCCCCGCGCTGGTCGGACTGCAGGGGCCGTTGTCCAGCCTGTGGTCCCACCCTGGTTTCGACCTCATGGCGCTGGGCTATGGCATTGCCAGCCTGCTTCTATTCATCCTGGCCAAGCGCTATCTGCCGCAATTGCCGATCGTGCTGCTGGTGATTGCGGTCGCCGCCGGCCTCAGCCTGTGGACCGGGTATTCGGCGCACGGTGCCGTCATCGGCACTTTGCCGGTCGGGCTGCCGGCCCTTTACCTGCCGGGGCTGCCGCAGTGGGAGGTGCTGGGCGCGCTGGTGGTGCCGGCGCTGGTCATCACCCTGGTGAGCTCGCTGGAGATGGCTGCCAGCGCCAAGATCGAAAGCCAGCGCGACGGCAAACGCTGGAATTCCGCGCAGGACCTGATCGGACAGGGCATGGGCAAACTCGCCTCGGCGTTCTCCGGCAGCTTTCCCACCAGCACCTCGTTCTCGCGCTCGGCCATCACCTTGTACGCCGGCGCCCGCACCGGCTGGGCCACGGTGTTCGCCACGGGCGTGGTGCTGATCGTGCTGCTGTTCCTCACGCCGGCCCTGTCGCACGTGCCGCGCGCGGTCCTCGCGGCGGTCGTCGTGGCAGCGGTGTCCAGTCTGTTCCGGCCCAAAACGCTGCTGGGCCTGTGGCGCATCGATCGCGTCGAGGCGTTCACGGCGCTGCTGACCTTTGCCGTCACGATCCTCACCGCGCCGCGCATTTACTGGGGCGTGATGGCCGGCGTCCTGATGGGCCTGGCCCACTTCCTGTTCCTGCGGCTGCATCCGCGCATCATCGAGGTCGGCCTGCACCCGGACGGCAGCCTGCGCGATCGCCAGCTATGGAACCTGACAGCGCTGGCGCCGGGATTGTGCGCGCTGCGCATGGACGCCGAACTCGATTTCGCCTCGGCCAGCGCGTTCGAACGCACCGTCGGCGAGTACCTGGGCGGCGTTGCCGACATTCGCCACCTGTGCCTGTTCGCGCATCCGATCAACCGGATCGACGCCACCGGCGTCGAAGTGTTCGGACGTGTGCGCGAAATGCTGGAGGCGCGGGGCATCCATCTGCACATCAGCGGCCTGAAGCTGCCGGTGGAGCGCGTGCTGCGCAAGGCGGGTGTGCTGGCCGAGGGACCCTTGCTGAGCGTCTACCGCACTGATGCCGAAGCCATGGTCGCGTTCCAGCGCCTGATGGCGCAGCCGCAACCGCCCGAGCAGTTGGCCGCCGCGCTCAAGCCGTGATGATCCAGCCCTCCAGGGCGTCGACCTGTTCCGGCAAGCCGTAGCGCGGCGCGCCCTGCCGCTGTGCCCAGGCGGCTTGCACCAGGCACAGCACCGCGTCCAGGCTGTCGCCGCTGGCATCCTGCGCCAGCACATCGTGCTGCGCGTTGGTGAGCTTGAGCCGCAGCCCGAGCCGGGTCCGGCCTTTCTCGAGGGCCGTAATCAGGTCCTTGCGCGCGATCAGCCGATCCGCGTTCTGCCGGGCCTTCTCGTCGCTCTTGTAGCTGCGCCGGCCGATCAGCTCGCGCGCCAACAGACCCGGATAGGCCTCGAGCGCCACCCGCCGCTGGTCGCCGGCGTGCAGGCCCGGAATGTGCACGCCTGCCGCCAGCAACAGCGGCACGGCCGCGTGCAACATGTAGGCCACCGGGGGATTGACCCATTTCATGGAGGGGCTTGACCCGGCCAGCTTGTCGAAGGCACGGTGGGCGAACTTGCCGCCCACCGGCCGGGCGTCGCAAAAGCGCGCAAAAGTCGAGCGGATGTCGGCCCGCGTCAGTTGCGCGTAATGCGTGATGCAGTCACGCCATTGCAGCGGCCAGCCCAGGTGCTCGACCAGTTCCCGCGGCAAACCGAACGGAAAGTCGAAGCCGCCCACCCACTCGCGCGGCTCGACCAGCCACTCACCGAAAGCCCGCAAGCTCTCGAATCGTTCCAGGTTCGCCAGAACCACGCAGCCACCCGCCTCGTGCCCGAGCGCCAGCACGATGGCCTTGCGGCGCGACGGGCTGCTGGAAAGATCGCAACCCAGCAACGGCGGCGAGCGCTCCTCAGGCTGCGCCACAGTCGACAACGACGTTGCCCAGGGCCAGTCCCGACTCCACCCGCTCGTGCGCTTCGGCAACACGTGCCAACGGAAAATGCGCGGCCACGTTGTGCCGCAGCTCGTTCCGGCGCAACCAGGCGCCCAGATGCGCCAAGGCCTGCGCGCGGTCGGCGCTGGCCAGCTCGTACACGATGAAGAATCGCAGCCGCACGTGCTGGACGATGAGCGGGAAGAACGGCAATTTGAATTCGCCCGCCCCGCTGCCGTAGACCACCAGGTCCCCGCCCTGCCGCAGCAATTGCAGGTCCAGGTCCGCGTTGGCCGCGATGTCGACTTCGATCACGCGGTCGACGCCCTCGCCGCCGGTGGCCGCTCGAACCGTGGCGACGACGTCGTCGCTGCGATAGTTGATCGCGCGGTCGGCGCCGGCCTGCAACGCGAGTTCCGCCTTGGCCGGACTGCTCACGGTCGCGAGCACCTGCCGCGCGCCGAGCAGCCGTGCGCACTGCACCGCATAGTGACCGACGGCCCCGGCGCCACCCGCTACCAGCACGGTCTTGCCGGCGACTCCACCATCGACGGCGGCCGCATGGTACGCGGTGAGCGCCGGAATGCCCAGGCAGGCGCCGGCCGCGAACGAGGCGGTTTCGGGCAAGGCGACCGCCTGCCGGGCCGGCAAGACCACAAACTCTGCGGCGCTGCCCCAGGCCCGCTTCCAGGCGGCGTTCCAGAGCCACACCCGGTCACCGGCGCGCAGCGTCGTGACGCCCTCGCCGACCGCATCGACGATGCCGGCACCGTCGCTGTGCGGCACGATCCGTGGATAGGGCAAGGTCTTGTTGCGCAGCCCGGCCCGCGACTTGACGTCCGAGGGGTTCACCCCGGAGCACACCACCCGCACCCGCACCTCGCCGGGGCCCGGTTCCGGCCGCTCCATGGGCCCGACTTGCAGGACATCGCGCGCAGCGCCGGTGGTCTCGTAGAAAGCAGCTTGCATGGCAATCACCCCAGAACAAAATACACGGCGGGCGATGGGCGGCCCGCGAGGACCGCAGCCGGCGGTGCTAAGCCCGGCCGCAGATGGCCGCGGTGGCCATCAGGTCCTCGAGCAGTGCCAGCGACACCTGACCCGACACCGAATAGGGATCGAGTTCGGGTTTCTCGGAATATTTCAGCAGCAGGGCGTGGTTGGCCTTGGAGATGTTGACCTGGCCCATGCTCCAGCCACCAAAGCGCCGTTCCAGGATTTCCTCGTAATGCAGCAGCACGACCTCGCGATGGCGTTTGTCGGCCTGAATATGGCCGAACAGCTCGCTCACCTGCATGCGCCCGCCTTCGATGGCCTGCAGGAAGATGCCGCCGCCATAGCAGAGGATGCCGGTGATGCCGCTCACCGGGTTGTGCTGGCGCGATTGGGCCAGGATGGATTCGATCGCGTCCGGGCTGGCGTCCACCGCCCGGCTGGCGTACAGAAGTCGGACGAGCATGCTAGTCCTTCCGCGGAATGAGTGCGAGGAACTCGCGCCGCAGCGTCGAATCCTTGAGGAACACGCCGCGCATCACCGAATTGAGCATCCTGGCATCGATGTCCTTGACGCCGCGCCAGGCCATGCAATAGTGGCTGGCCTCCATGACGATGGCCAGGCCGTCAGGCTGGGTCTTTTCCATGATCAGGTCGGCCAGCTGGACCACCGCTTCTTCCTGGATCTGCGGCCGCCCCATCACCCACTCGGCCAGCCGGGCGTACTTGGACAGGCCGATCACGTTGGTGTGCTCGTTGGGCATCACCCCGATCCAGACCTTGCCGATTACCGGACAGAAATGGTGGCTGCAGGCGCTGCGCACGGTGATCGGGCCGACGATCATCAGCTCGTTCAGGTGCTCGACGTTGGGAAATTCGGTGATGGCCGGGGCCTTCACGTAACGGCCCTTGAAAACCTCGTTGACATACATCTTGGCGACCCGGCGCGCGGTCTCGCTGGTGTTGTGGTCGCTGGTGGTGTCGATTACCAGGCTGTCGAGCACCCCCTGCATCTTGGCTTCGACTTCATCCTGCAGCCGCTCCAGCTCGCCGGGCTCGATGAAAGCCGCGATGTTGTCGTTGGAATGGAAGCGCTTGCGGGCGGCCAGGATGCGCTCGCGAATCTTCACCGAGACCGGAGTCCCGGCGTCTGCGTCGGCTGCGTTCATGGCGGGTTGGGCTTTCATGAGCATTCGAAATCGTAACACCGGGCGGTCGGGGCCGTTTCCCCCCGCGTCCAAGGCCGTGCGAGCCGGGGGGCGGCAGGCCGCGCTACAGGTTCAGGAGCGCCTCGAGGTCCTGCAGGCTGTTGGCCTCGTGCAGCGGCTTGTCCAGGCGCATGCGCAGCATGCGCGGGAAGCGCACGGCGATGCCGCTCTTGTGGCGGGGGCTGCGGTTGATGCCCTCGAAGCCCAGCTCGAACATCATGGTCGGCTTGACGCTGCGCACCGGCCCGAACTTTTCCAGCGTGGTCTTGCGGATGATCGCGTCGACCTGGCGGAACTCCTCGTCGGTCAGGCCCGAATAGGCCTTGGCAAAGGCCACCAGCTGCAGCGCGCCCGGCTGCGGAGGCTCGCGCGCGGCGATGGCCTCGAGCACCGCGTCGGCCTCCTCCTTGCCTTCCGGCGGGCGGTTCCACACCGCGAAGGTGTAGTCGGTGTAGACCGACGCCCGGCGGCCGTGGCCGGCCTGGGCGTAGATCAGCACGCAGTCGATCGTCATCGGGTCGATCTTCCACTTCCACCA
>JAAOZX010000347.1 GCA_012274225.1 Comamonadaceae bacterium
GCCACCGCGAGGTCCTGCAGCGCGACCCCGGTGCCGTCGAACAATGTGATCTCGTCCGCCGAACCCCGTCCTTGGCACAGGCCCGCGATCACCTCGCCGATGCTGCCGCGAAAACTGCGCTCGGAGATCAGGCCTGCCTCGAAGGCATGCTGGGACTCGCCGATCGTCAGTGCCTGAGCCGCTTCGTCCACGAACACCGAGGCGTGCGCCACCAGCAACGGGTCGAGTTCCTGCTTGCCGCGGGTGTCGGCGCCCATGGCATTGACGTGGGTGCCTGGGCGCACCCACGACGCCTGCACCAGCGGCTGCCGGGACGGCGTGACGGTGATCAGCACGTCGGCCTTGCGCGCCACGGCCTCGCAACTGCCCTCGGCGCTGAAGGCCAGGCCCAGTTCCTCGACCAGCCGGCCCAGCGCTTCCAGGTTTTCGGCCGACGGATTCCACGCGTGGACGGCGCGGATGGGCCGCACAGCCAGCGTCGCCCGCAGTTGGTATTGCGCCTGCACGCCGGCGCCGATGATGCCCAGCACCGCGCTGTCCGGCCGGGCCAGGTATTTGGTGGCGATGGCGCTGGCGGCGCCGGTGCGAATGCCGGTGAGGTAGTTGGCGCTGACCAGCGCGCTGGCCCGGCCGGTGTCGGCGTCGAACAGCAGGGTGGAGGACTGGTGGTTGCCCAGGCCGGGGCCCAGGTTGTGGGGCCAGTAGCCGCCGGCCTTCAGGCCGAGCAGAGGCAGCGCCGTGTCGCAGCCGGCCTTGACGCCGAACACCGCTTCGCGATAGCCCAGCGCTTCGCGCACCACCGGCAGGTTGCGGGCCTGCTGTCGCGCCATGGCGGCAAAAGCGCTTTCCACGGCGTCGATCGCATCCTCGATGCTGACCAGCGCGCGGGCGTCCTGTTCGGAAATGACGATCATCTGCGTAGCCGTGTTACCAGCCATTGAAGCGCGGCCAGGTGGCCGTGATCCGGCCTTCGGGACCCAGCACCTGGTAGCGGTCGTACTGCGCCGCGGTGGAGCAGGCGTGGTTCGGCAGGACGCGCACCAGGTTGCCGACCGCCAGATGCGGTGTGTTGACCGCTTTGCCCGAGCGATGGCCCACGATGCCGTGTTCCTGGTTCGCGCCCAGCACGATCAGGTCGTCGATCGGCCGGCCGTCGAGATCGCACACCAGGCCGTACCCCTGATCGACCGTCTGCCCGGCCGTGCCGCGGTCGCGCGACATCGCCATCCAGCCCGCATCGATCAGCGTCCAGCCTTTGTCGGGCCGATGCCCAATCACGGTCCCCAGCACCGAGATGGCGATGTCGTCGACGCTGCACACGCCGAGGCCCGCCATCACCAGGTCCTGGAAGACGAACACGCCGACCCGCACTTCGGTGACCCCCTCCAAATGCTGGGCAAACAACGCCGTGGGGGTCGAGCCGACGCTCACCACCGGGCAAGGCAGTCCGGCGGCGCGCAGTCGCGCGGCGGCTTGCACGACGGACGCGCGCTCCTGCTCGGCCATGGCGCGAATCGCATCCACCGACTTGCACTCGTACGAGGCGCCGGCATGGGTCATCACGCCCTTCGGTGCAATGCCCGCGCCATCGAGCACCTGCGCGATCTCCAGCAATTCGGGCGCGTCGGGCCTGAGGCCGGAACGATGACCGTCCGAATCGATTTCGATCAGCAGGTCGAAGCGGCCTCCCTGCGCCTTCGCTTCGCCGGCCAGCAGCCGGGCGGCTTCGATGCTGTCCAGGATCAGCGAAAGCCGCACCCCTTTCGCCTGCAGGTCGGCGACATGCGCCAGCTTGTTGGGCGCGATGCAGACCGCGTAAAGGATGTCCCGGTAACCCTGGCCGGCGAAATAGTCCGCCTCCCGCAGCGTGGACACCGTGATCGGTCCGCCGGGCGGCAGCATGCGGCGCGTGACGTCGATCGACTTGTTGGTCTTCACATGCGGGCGGAACGACACGCCCAGGGCGTCCAGGTGCGAGCGCATGCGCGCGATGTTGCGGTCCATCCGCTGCGGATCGAGCAGCAGCGCGGGCGTTTCCAGTTGTTCCAGTGTTCTCTGCGTCATTTCAGGTTTCCGCCCGCGCCGTTTCGCGCTGCAAGACCCGGCCCGGCCGCGAGCCGGTCGGCTTGCCGTCCTGCCACACCACCGCGCCGTTGACGATCACGCTGGCGATGCCGCGGGCCGGTGCGATCGGCTTCTCGTAGGTGGCGGCCGAGTCGATGGTCTCGGCGTCGAACAGCGTCAGGTCGGCGAAGGCGCCTTCGCGCAGCACGCCGCGGTCTTTCAGCCCGAAGTTCTTCGCCGTGAGGCCCGTCATCTTGTAGATCGCGGTTTCCAGGGAGAACAGGCCGAGCAGGCGGCCGTAATGGCCCAGCACCCGGGGAAAGGTTCCCCACAGGCGCGGATGCGGCGCGGCGTCGTGCGGCAGGCCGTCCGAGCCGATCATGGTTTTGTCGTGTTTCAGGATGCGCTGCACGTCGGACTCGGCGAGCCGGAAGTAGATGCCGCCGGCCGGGCTCAACCGCTTCACGGCTTCCTCCTGGCTGCAACCCAGTTGTTTCGCGATGGCGTCCAGGTCCTGGCCGGCGTATTGCGGCAGCGGCTTGGACCAGCTGACGATCACCCGCGAGGACCCGGTGGCCCGGTCGGCCGACAGCACCGTGGAGCCGGCGGTGTAGGGATAGCAGTCCATGCAGATCGTCTGGCCGGCCATGTTCCTTTCGATCACGTCGATCGCTTCCTGCGACCGCCCGTGGTTGGCCTCGCCCACCACCTTGAGGTGAGAGATCACCACCGGCACGCCGACCTCGCGGCCGATCCGGAAGGTTTCCTCCAGCGAGTCGACCACGCGGTCGCCCTCGTTGCGCATGTGGGTGCAGTAAACGCCGTCGAATTCCTTCAGCGGCTGGCAGACCGCGATGACTTCTTCGGTCGGCGCCGCGATCGCGGGCTCGTAGAACAGGCCGGTGGAGACGCCGATCGCGCCGGCTTCCAGCGCCTCGCGCACCAGGCCGCGCATGCGCTCGATCTGCCGCGGCGTCGCCGGCTCCTGCAGGTCGTCCATGGTCACCACGCGCAAGGTGGTGTGGCCGACCAGCAGGGCGCAGTTGGTCGCCGCCGGCGTGGCCTTCAGCTGCGCAATGTAGGCGGCGAAGGTCGGGAAGGTGAACCACTTTCCGTCTTCGTCCAGCAGGTTCAGTGGCGGCGTCACGGGTTGCGGCACCTGGGGCATCGGTGCCAGCGAGATGCCGCAATTGCCGGCCACCACGGTGGTGACGCCCTGGCTGACCTTGGGCGCCATGTCGGGGTTGGACAGCATCAACCGGTCGTCGTGGGTGTGGGCGTCGATGAAGCCCGGCGCCGCGATGCGCCCGCCCAGGTCGATCTCCAGCTTGCCGCGCTCGCCGGCAAGACCGCCGATGCGTGCGATGCGGTCGCCGCGAATGCCGATGTCGCCGGAATAGCGCGGCGCGCCGGAGCCGTCGACGACGCTGGCGTTGCGAATCAGGATGTCGAAGGTGTCTTGCATGGGTCGCCTGAAAAGAAGAGGAGGGCGCGTCAGAGCGAGGCGCCGCGCGCCGCGATCGGCCAGAGCGCCTCGACCCGGCCGCCGCGGATGCAGACCAGCTCGTCGTAGAGATTCACCGTCGGGTCGCAATGCCCGGGCACCAGCATCAGCGTGTCGCCCAGCGCCACCGCGTCGGCGCTGGTCGTCACCAGGACACCGTGCTCGTCGGCCGCCTTGGCGTAGCGCAGGTCGGGCCGCTGCCACACGGTGGGCATGCCCGAGTCCACGCTCGATGCCTTCAGGCCGGCATCGACCACCGCGCGCTCGGCCGTGGGACGGCCC
>JAAOZX010000348.1 GCA_012274225.1 Comamonadaceae bacterium
AACAGCAGCACGAGGCATGCCGAGCAGACGAACAGGTTGATCGGCCCGATGACATGCTTGATGACCACCAGGTACAGCATGGTCAAGGCCAGAACGAAGCCGATCGCCCAGGCGAAGCGCTTCTGGGGCGCGCCGACGTACTCCGGTTGCTGCTTGCGCACCACCCACTGCCCGAGAATGAGGCTCGGTGCGTAGCGTGGGTTCACGAAGATGCGCAGCGTGAAGTCGATCAGGAATGCGATCACGAACACCCTTGTCGGCTGGAAGTTGCCGATCAGCCATGCGTTCATGAACGAGACGATCGCAAAGAAGAAGACGATTCCGGCGGCGGCACGCACGGCGCGCTCGTTGAGCACCGGGACGGAGTAGCCTTCCAGGTGCTCGCCGAAAGAAAGGATCGTGCTCATTGCCGATGGCCCATGCCCATGCCCATGCCCATGCCCATGCCCATGCCCATGCCCATCCCACGGCCTCCCATGGCCATCCGGCTCATCATTCCGCGACGCATGGCGACCATCCCGTCCTGCGCCAGTTCGGTCACCTCGCCGGCGTGTGCCTGCAGGGCAGCGACGACCTTGACATCGGCGGACGTTTGGGTGAGGACAACACCTTTTTCGGTCGTCTCGGCCTTCGAGACGATCTTGTCCCGGTTTTCAAACAGCACCGGCAGCGTGTCGCTGAAGATGTTGAACTCGCGGCCATCTTGCAACCGCTGGGACATGCTGGCCACGTGAGCCTTGATGGTCTGCGCGACTTGCGGATCGTCGGACTCGGTGACGGTGCGAATGCCGTCGGGCAGATTTGTGACCGTGCGCCTGATCTTCGTGTTGTTGAACAGCAGGCCATGTACCAGGTCCATGTCAGCGGCCGAACCGACATCCTGCTTCGTCAGCATGGCAGTCGGACCGCCCATGGGACCATGGCCACCCGCCGCCATTCCGGGGCCGGAACCGCGCATCGGCCCGTGGCCCATCGAGAAGGGCTGGGCCACAGCGGCAGCGACGGCCAGAGTCAGCCCTAGCGTTGCAGCGACGCCAGTTGCGAGCTTGAAAAATCGATTCATCGGAACCTCCAATAGAAAGATGCGAACCTCCCGGAGCCGAAAGCGGTTGGGAGCTGGCCTCTTGCAACAATCGAACAAGACGCTTGTGCAATCGAGGACGGCATTTGGCTCCCGCAACATTGCAGGCGTTTGTCCGTTGTGAACGGTTTTGAATCGCCAGCTTTCAAAATCCGTCGATGCAACACTGCGATACAACAGTCCTCACGTCTCAAAGGCAAGTTGTCGAAAGTTCTCACGCGTCGCCACCACGCGCTGGGTGCCACCGTCGCCTGTCCTGGTGAATATGTGCGTCGTCACCTTGAGCCTGAACGGCATTTCCTCTGCGCCGCGGTTTGCAACCTCGGCCCGTCGCTGAGGGTCTGAGGCGTGTCCGGCGAATGGGAAGGCAAGAAGCGCCAACAGCGCTACGTGCACGAGATATCTGGTCATTGAGAGAAGGCCTGGTCTTCGGAACACCAATCTTCCCTCCGGTCTGTCCCGCGAGCATATGATCTAAATCATATGATTTGGATCACTTCGCCAGACGCAGGATGCCCTCTTTCCTCTCGATGACTCCCTCGCGCTCCATCGTGGCCAGCGTCCTGTAGAGCACCTCGTGGGTCAATCCGAGCTGTCGCGAGAGATCCTTCAGGGTGCCGCCCAGCACCACCTCGCATAGGGGCCCGCGGCCCTCCGACACCAGCAGATGGCGGACCCGCGCGGCGGCACTTCTCAGGGAGAGGCGTTCCACGCGAGTTCTACGTTATCCAGCAGTTCCCCAAGCGCGGCAGCAGGCACCGGCAACAGTTCGGTGGGCTCGGTGGCAAGCGCATCGCAGTGGTACTTTGAGCTGTCAAGAGAAGCTTCGGCAAAGAATTCTCCTACTGACGCGTCGTGCAGCACGACTTCCTCGCCCGCCCGACCGTAGCGCACCAGTCGCACGGCGCCCGCTTCCACAAAGAACACCGAGTGAGTGGGGCTGCCAACGTGAAAGATGGTCGCCCCCGCTGCGTAGCGCGCGCGAGTGGCCCGAGCCCGCAAAGCAGCAGCGCGCCAAGTCAGCCTGATGCATTCTCGCGTGAAGCCGGCGCGGCTTCAGGCATCAGTATCAGCAGCGGCCCGTCCGACCTCGTTCTCGCCCCACATCGCATTCAGAATTGCCAGCAGGACCGCAAATCCCAGCCCCAGTACCCACGAGAAATACCACATGACGGCTCCTTTCCGGTCAATACGTTGCATGGTCGTTGCCGCGGATGAAGGCGGTCGTGACCTTGCCTGACATGACCTTGTAGGCCCATGAGGTGTAGATCACGATGGGCGGCATGAAGATCACGGTCGCCCAGAACATGATGGCGAGCGTGAGGTGGCTCGAAACGCTGTCCCACACGGTGAGGCTGGCCTGGGGCACGCTGGAGGAGGGCAGCACGAACGGGAACATGGAAGCGCCAGCCGTGCCGATTACGCCGGTCAAGGCGAGCGCCGAGGCAACGAATGCCGCGCCGGTTCGCTTCGACTTCACGAGTCCCAGCGCAGCAATCGCTCCAGCATAGGCAAGCACCGGCAGCAGCAAGGTCAGCGGTGCCCTGCCGTAGTTGGAGAGCCAGGCCCCGGGCACGCGCGCCACGGTCTTTGCCATCGGATTGGACATTGCCCCCGGATCGACGGCGGAAGTGATGACGTAGCCGTCAATGAACCCGACCCACAGGCCCGCCAGCGAAAACAACACCAGGAACGCGACGCCCGCCAGCATCGCGGCGAAGTTTGCACGGCGCTGGATCGCTCCCTCGGTGCGGTGCGAGAGGTACACGGCGCCGTGGAAAGTGATCATGGCGCTGCTCACCAGCCCACACACCAGCGCGAACGGATTGAACAACTGCCAGAAGCTGCCGGTGTACGTGGACAGCATGCGTTCGTCGAAACCGAATGGCACCCCCTGCAGCAGGTTGCCGAAGGCCACCCCGAATACCAGCGGCGGCACGGCACCGCCGACGAACAGGCCCCAGTCCCAGCTGGAGCGCCAGGCGGGATGCTCGATCTTGCTGCGGTAGTCGAAGCCGACCGGCCGCAGAAACAGCGCCCAGAGCACCACGAGCATCGCCCAGTAGAACCCGGAAAACGCCGTCGCGTAGACCAGCGGCCACGCCGCGAAGATGGCGCCCCCGCCGGTGATGAACCACACCTGGTTGCCGTCCCAGTGCGGGCCCACCGTGTTGATGATGACCCGGCGCTCCACGTCGTCGCGGCCGGCGAAGGGCAGGATCGTGGCGACGCCCATGTCGTGCCCGTCCATCACGGCGAACCCCACGAGCAGCACGCCGATGAGCAGCCACCAGATGATCTTCAAGGTTGGGTAGTCGAGCATGACATCTCCTAGGCTGGCAGGGCGCCATGCGCCACAGCGGGCTTCGCTTCGCCGTCATAGCGCCCCGTTCCCAGGCTGGCGGGCCCGAGGCGCGCGTACTTGACCATCAGGTAGATCTCGATGACAAGAAGCAGCGTGTAGAAGCCGATGAACCCGGCCAGCGACCCGTACAGGCTGCCCACACTGAGCGTCGACACCGACAAGTGCGTCGGCAGCACGCCGTAGATGGTCCAGGGCTGGCGCCCGTATTCGGCGATGAACCAACCCAGCTCGGCGGCAATCCACGGTGCTGGCAACATCCACAGCGCCCAGCGCAGCAGCCACGGCCTGGCCTCGCAGTTGGCCTTCACCGTGCTTGCAAACGTGAGCACAAACAGCACGAGCATCAGAAAGGCCAGGCCCACCATGACGCGGAAGCTCCAGAACATGGGCGCCACGCGCGGGATGGTGGAGTCCACCGCACGCTGGATCTGCTCGGGCGTGGCGTCTTCGGTCCCCGCGACGTAGCGCTTCAGGAGCAGACCGAAACCCAGGTCCGCGCGATGGCTCTCGAATCGGGCGCGCGCGTTTGCATCGCGCGGGTCACGCCGCCAGGCCTCGAGCGCCTTGACCGCCTCGATGCCGGAGTGCACGCGCACGAGGTTCTTCTCCCTGATCTCCTTGATGCCGGGGATCTCCCTGCTGACGGAGCGTGTGCCGATCAGGCCCATCATCCAGGGCACGGAGACAGCCCAGTCGTTGCGCGACTGCGCCTCGTTGGGCCACGCGATGACGTGGAACGAAGCAGGCGCCGGCTCGGTGTCCCAGATCGCCTCGATGGCGGCCATCTTCGTCAGCTGGGCCTCGCCGACGGTGTATCCCGACTCGTCACCGAGCACGATCACCGACAGCGCCGACGCGAGTCCGAAGGCGCAGGCGATTCGAAAGCTGCGCTTGGCGAACTCGACGTCGCGCCGTCGGAGCAGGTACCACGCGGAGACGGAGAGCACGAACATGGACCCGGTGACGTACCCGGCCGACAGCGTGTGCACGAACTTCGTCTGCGCGTCCGCGTTGAAGATGACGGCCCAGAAGTCCGCCAGCTCCATGCGCATGGTGACGGGGTTGAACGCCGCCCCGACCGGATTCTGCATCCAGCCGTTGGCCACCAGGATCCACAGCGCCGAGAGGTTCGATCCGAGCGCCATCAGGATCGTGACCATGAGGTGCTTCGGTTTCGAAAGCCGATCCCAGCCAAAGAAGAACAAGCCGATGAACGTCGACTCCAGGAAGAAGGCCATCAGCCCCTCGATGGCCAGCGGCGCGCCGAAGATGTCGCCCACGTAATGGGAGTAATAGGCCCAATTGGTTCCAAACTGGAATTCCAGGGTCAGGCCGGTGGTCACTCCAAGGGCGAAGTTGATGCCGAACAGCTTGCCCCAGAAGCGCGTCATGTCCTTGTAGACGGTCTTGCCGGTCATCACATAGACGCTTTCCATCACGACCAGGATCCAGACCATGCCCAACGTGAGCGGCACAAAGAGAAAGTGGTACATGGCTGTCACGGCAAACTGCAGCCGCGACAGATCGACGAGCGATTCATTCACGGTGTTCTCCTAGAGGCGATTGCGCCTCCAACATGGGAAGGCCGGCACGCTGCGCCATCACGGCAGGGTCGACGGCGACGCGCTCTCCTCGAACAAAGACAAACCACAAGGCGGCCAGGAGGACCAACTTGATGGTGAGCACCACCCCGAGATGGCGCATGAGCCGAGGGGCAGTCATCGGATTGGCGCAGTGCGTGGTGCGCACCGCAGGCCGTACGACGCAGGCTCGCCGGACCAATGTTGAGCTGCTGCGGCGAAAAGCAGGAACATGGAACGCAGGTCAGTGACTGCGCATCCCGCAAGCCTCATGGTCGCCTCCCAGAACGATTTGTGCTGCTGTCCGGCAAAGACTAGGTGCAGTGCCCGTGAAATCCATGACGCAGATCAATCGCGAGCGGCCTCGCTGGCGTCCGTGGCGCGCGTCGCGACGTATACTCTCCCCAGTATGCACCCGAAGGGATCGCCGTGCCTCATGACAGTTCATATGCGTTGCTCTGAAGTAGTGGCGGCGCGCAAAGGTCTCCGCTGCGCCGGTGCTCACGGTCAGCTAAGTTTCGGCGAGTAGGCTGCTTTCTTCGCGAAGGGAGCCGCGGGTTACAGCATCTTTCTCGAGAAGAAGTGACCGGGCGTCGGTTCTTCTGCCCGGGCAAATGAATTTCGGGAGGCCCGATGCGCGTTCTGCTGGTGGAAGACGACGAGATGATCGGCCAGAGCCTGAAACAGGCGCTGGGCAGTGCGGGGTGGTCGGTCGACTGGGTCAAAGACGGCCTGCTGGCCCAAAGCGCCCTGGCCGACGGCGACTACGCATGCATGTTGCTGGATCTCGGGCTGCCCAGGCGTGACGGCATGGAGGTGCTGCGGCAAGCCCGCGCCGAGGGCGACCGCACGCCCGTGGTGGTGCTGACAGCAAGGGATAGCGTGGATGCACGGGTCACCGGACTGGACTTCGGTGCCGACGACTACCTCGTCAAACCCTACGAGTTGCAGGAACTGCTGGCGCGGATGCGCGCGGTCATCAGGCGGCGCGACGGCAGCGCCCATTCTCTGATCGGAAGCTCGGCGCTGCAGCTGGACCTCACGACGCGGGAGGTCCAGGTGGACGGCGAACGCTCGCAGCTTTCCGCGCGCGAGTTCGCGCTCCTGCATGCGCTGCTGGAGCGTCCCGGCGCCATTCTGTCGCGCAGCCAGCTGGAAAATCGCATCTACGGCTGGGGCGAAGAAGTCACAAGTAACGCCGTTGACGTCCTGATCCACGTCATGCGGCGCAAGCTGGGATCTGAAGCGATCCGCAATGTGCGCGGGCTCGGGTGGCGCATCGCTGCCGCTCCGTCCAGCGCCGGGCCGCGCGCCCAGCCCGCAACGGCAGCCGGACACACACCATGATTGCTCAGACTCCGCCCGCGAACTGGATGTGCCCGCCGGCGAATCGCCGCTTCTTTCATGTGTTTCCGTCCGGTCCGATGTGCTCCCTGCGCCGTGCGCTGCTGCTTTGGCTCGTGCCGCTGTTTCTGTTGGTGGGAGCCGCCTCGGCGGCTTTCTCCTACTGGAGCTACAGCCGCATGGCGAACGAGTTCATGGATGATCAAATGCAACAGCTGGCACAGGCAATGGACACGCACGACGCCGTCATTGCCACGCCGCTGCAGACTTCGGAGCGCATCCACAGCTCGGGCACCTACGTGACGCAGGTCTATGGCGCCGACGGCAGGTTGCTGCTCTCCTCCTGGCCAGGCATAGGTTCCGGATTGCACCAGCCCGGCTTTGCGGATATACGGCTGGAAGGCGTGCCTTGGCGTGTGTACAGCAGCGAGCAGGGCGGCTCCGGCGGGCGGCATGTGCAGGTCTTCCAGAGTGGCGTCTTTCGCCACCGACTGGCGACCGAGCGCGCCATTGCCGCGACCGTGCCCGTGCTGATCCTGCTGCCCCTTGCCATCCTGATCTTGTGGAGCCTCGCACGAGCGATGTCCTCGGCGGTGCAGGACATCGGCCGGCAGGCCGCGGTGCAGGACGCGCACAACATCGCGGAGTTGGCGCTGGAACGGGTGCCTGAGGAAATCCAGCCGCTGGTAGTCTCGTTCAACAGCCTGCTGGCCCGCGTGCGCGACGCGTTTGCCGACCAGCGCCGATTCGTGCAGGACGCTGCCCATGAACTGCGCACGCCGATCACTGCGCTGGCGCTGCAGTTGGAGAACGTTCGCGACGACTTGCCCGCCGGCGCCTGCGCGGAAAGTTTCGCCCAGCTCGAGTCGGGGATGAAGCGGGCTCAGCGGCTGGTGGAGCAATTGCTGAAACTGTCCCGGCAGCAAGGACCGCTGGCCGAACCCGAAACCAGCGTGGATCTGCGAACGCAGTTGCACGAAAGCATCGCTTCGCTGATCTCGTTGGCCGATCAGCGGCAGATCGACCTGGGTTTCATCGACGAGGACGAAGCCCGGCCGGCACCCACTTGGCGCTGCGCTCCGGGGGATCTGCGCAGCGTGCTGGACAACCTGATCGAGAACGCGCTGCGCTATACGCCCCAGGGTGGCGTCGTCGATGTGCGACTGGTGCGCGCCGGCGGGCTGGTGGCGGTGGAGGTGGCGGACAGTGGCCCCGGGATTCCGCACGAGCTTCTCGACCGGGTGTTCGACCGGTTTTACCGTGTCCCCGGCAGCCCGGTACGCGGCAGCGGCCTGGGCCTTTCGATTGCGCAGACTGCGGCGCAGCGATGCGGGCTGCGAATCAAGCTGCGCAACGCGGACGAGCATCAGGGCTTGATTGCGCGCATTGAGCAGGCGCCGAAGGTACCAACGGGGCTGCTCACTTCCAGCTCAGAAACCGCTCAGGATCAGCTAACGCGCGGTCCCTACAGTCAAGTCACGGTCGACGCCTGAACTTTCTGAGCGCAGGCATTGGCCGGTCAACGCTCATTTACTGAAAGGATTCGAATCATGATGACCAGAACGCTCTTCACTGTCGCTGCACTCTCCGTCATACTCGCGAGCCCCGCCTTCGCCGAAGCCGATGCGTCCCAGTACGGCATCCAGTTCCAGGGCACCCGCACCAAGGACGAGGTCAAGGCCGAGGCGGCAAAGGTTACAGAGAACCGCAGCACGGAACCGGCTGGTTCGCGCGTCGCCAGCCCCCTTCAGTCGGGGTTGGATCCGAAGGACGTCCGCGCGGAGGCAGCGCAAGCAGTGCGCTCGGGCCGCATTTCGCGCGGCGAGACCGGCGCTCTCTAGGCGGTATGTTTCCGGCCGCAGCCACGCACTTGCCCTCGTTCACGATGACTCCGTGCCCCTTGCCGAGCGCAGCAGGTTGGCGCTGGCCACTCGAATACCGAAATGTTGTTAGCGGGCGACGCAACAACCTTGCGAAGGATCAATGATTTACCGGCCACGCCAAAAACGGTCCAGCTAGAATTTTCGAGGGCCTTCCCGCCTCAACGAGGAGAACACCTTGGCAACCCGCACACAGCCTCAACCGGCCGGCATAGCGCTCCGCCGCACCAAAGCCGAGGACATGGAGGCTGTGGTCGCACTGGACGCAGCCATCGTGGGCCACCCCCGCCATCTGTACTACCAGCGTCGCCTGAAGGCAGCCCTGGCCCAGACCGAGCGGCACGTGCAGTTCTCGGCCGAGCAGGATGGACGCTTCGTCGGTTTCATCAAGGCGCGCAAGCAGCTGGGCGAGTTCGGCCGGGCGCGCTCGGCGCTGCTGCTGGAGGCCGTGGGCGTGCAGCCAGGCAAGCAGGGCGAGGGAATCGGCTCGGCGTTGCTGGAGCGGCTGGAGAGCGAGGCCAGGCGAATGGGCGTACCCGAGATTCGGACCACCGCGTCCTGGCGCGACCACGCGATCATGCAGTTCTTCGACGCGGCCGGATTCGAACTCTCGCAGAACATGATGCTCGATTGCGCCATCCGGCAAAACCGGGTGGCGGCGCATGAAGGCGACAAGACGCTCGCGCCCGGGCACCTCGCCGCACATTCGGCCACGGAGGTCAATTACGGCGCCGCCGCCGCCAACGACTTCGATGCGCTTTCCAGCGGCGACGTCGACGTGCGGGCACTGGAGGCCGGCGACCTGGACGACCTGGTCCGCATCGACCAGCGGCTCACCGGCCGCCGGCGCGAGGCCTACATCCGCGAAGTGGTGGCAGAGGCGATGAGCGATTCCGGCGTGCGGCTGTCGATGGTGGCGCGAGTCGACGGCATTGCCGCGGGGTTCGTCACGGCACGTGCCGACTTCGGCGACTACGGCCGGGTGCAGCCGGTAGCGGTGCTGGACACGATCGGCGTGGACCCGGACTATGCCCACCGCGGCGTCGGCCACGCGCTGCTGCAGCAGCTGTTTGCCAATCTCAACGCATTGAACGTGGACCGGGTCGAGACCGTGGTCGCGCGCGAGAACTTCGAGCTGCTCGGCTTCTTCTACGACATCAGTTTCGAGCAGTCGCAACGCCTGTCGTTCGACAAGCGGCTTCGCTGAAGCTAGAGGCGCCGGGACTTCCGGCGCTCGTCAGGCGGCGGGCGCGACCGCCTTGCGCTTGCCCGGAAAGGCCAGCGCCTCGGTCAGGAAGTAGGCGGCCTGCGCGTACGAAGTCGGGCACAGCGCGAAGCATTCCTGGCAGTCCCAGCATTCCTTGGCGGCGATCTCGGGGATGAAGCTGATCTCCCGCTGCGCGCCGCGTTCGATGAAGTCGACGGCGTTCTTCTGCTTGATCTCGGCGCAGTAGCGCACGCACAGGCCGCACAGAATGCAGAAGGACGGGTCCATGTCGAAGCGGTTCGGGTCGGCCTTGTACTCCCGCGCCAGCGCCACCAGCTCCGGCGAATTCGGCGCGTGGGCCAGTAGCTCTTCGAGCAGCAGGCGGCGGATCTTGTCCACGCCATCCGAACGGGTGCGTACCACCAGGTCCTTGGCCACCGGATAGATGCAGGACACCACGTAGCTCTTGCGGCCCTTGTTTTCCAGTTCGACCATGCACATCCGGCAGGCGCCGAACGGCTCGAGCTTCTCATGATGGCAAAGGGTCGGGATATGGATCCCGGCGGCCCGCGCCGCCTGCAACACGGTCATGTCACCGGTCGCCTTGACTTCCTTGCCGTCGATCTGCATCACCACGTCGTTCATTTGCTTGCGCTCCCTACTGCTGCGCCGCCCTGGTTGCCGCTGGCGGCCGCGATCTTGCCCTCGTACTCGGGCTTGAAGTAGCGCAACATGCTGCGCAGCGGGTCGGCCGCGGTCTTGCCGAGCGCGCACAGGCACGCCGAGCCGGTCACTTCGTTGAGGTTTTCCAGCCGCTCGAGGTCGCCGCTCCTGCCCTTGCCCTTGCCGATGTTCTCCAGCACCTTCATGGTCTGCCACATCCCCTCGCGGCACGGCGTGCACTTGCCGCAGGACTCGTTGGTCAGCCACTCCAGGAAATAGCGGGCGATGTCGACCATGTCGGTGTCTTCGTCCATCACCAGCAGGCCGCCCGCGCCGATCGGGGCGCCCAGCTTGGCCAGCTCGTCGAAGTCCAGCGGCGCGTCGATCAGGCTGGCCGGAATGGAACCGCCCATCGGCCCGCCGAAGTGCACCGCCTTTGCCGCCTTGCCGCCGGCGACGCCAC
This sequence comes from Comamonadaceae bacterium, assembly GCA_012274225.1. Classification (GTDB taxonomy): domain Bacteria; phylum Pseudomonadota; class Gammaproteobacteria; order Burkholderiales; family Burkholderiaceae_C; genus Ramlibacter. Next base: position 10,584 of record JAAOZX010000348.1, read on the forward strand.
CGCCGATGTCGAACACGATCTTGCGCAGGGGCGTGCCCATCGGCACTTCGACCACGCCGCTGTCGACGACATTGCCCGACAGCGACACGAGTTTGGTGCCCTTGCTGCCCGCGGTGCCGATGCTGGCGTACCACTCGGCGCCTTTTTCGATGATCTGCGGCACGTTGGCCCAGGTCTCGACGTTGTTGAGGTTGCTCGGCTTGTCCCAGATGCCGGCCACCGAGGTGCGGATGTACTTGGGCCGCGGCTCGGGCGGATGGCCCTCAATCGAGCGCATCAGGGCGCTCGACTCGCCCGAGACGAAGATGCCGACGTCGAAGTGCAGTTCGACGTGGAAGTTGAAGCCGGAGCCGAGGATGTCGTCGCCCAGCAGCCCGTATTCCTCGGCCTGGGCCAGCGCCTGCTTGATGTGCTTGATCAGTTGCGGCGAATCGTGCCGGGTGTAGATGAAGCCGCGGTGCGAGCCGATCGCGACGGCACCGATGATGAGGCCCTCCAGCACCTTGTGCGGATTGCCGGTGAACAGGGCCCGGTCCATGAAGGCACCCGGTTCGCCCTCGTGGCCGTTCACAATGACGAATTTTTCATCGCTCGGCGCGTTCCGGGTTGTTTCCCATTTCTGCCCGGCTGGAAAGCCGCCACCGCCGCGCCCGCGCAGGTTGGCCTTCTTGACCTCGTCGACGATCTGGTCGGGCGTCATCTGGAAGAGGGCCTTGGCCAGCGCGGCGTAACCGCCCACCGCAATGTAGTCGTCGATGCGCATCGGGTCGATGCGGGTGTTGTCGCCGATCAAGAGGCGCGTCTGGTGCTTGTAGAACGGCACCTCGTTCATGTGGACGGCCTTCTCGCCGGTGACGGGATGCTTGTAGACCAGGCGCTCGATCACCTTGCCGGTGAGGGTGCTCGCTACGATCTCCGCTACGTCCGCCGGCTTGACCTCGAAGTAACAGACCTCGGCCGGGCCGACCACGACGTTCGGCCCTTTCTCGCAGTAACCGTGACAACCCGTGACCCGGACGTCGACGCCGGCTGATGAGCCAAGCTTTGCGACCTCGGCCTGGAAGGCCTCGGCCACTCGCAGCGAATCCAGGCCGTGACAGGCCGCGCCGGCGCACACCGAGATGCACGGCCGGGCCGGGTCGCGGGAGGTGAGGAGGGTCGCGCGAAGTTGTTCCAGTTCCGCGGCGGAATGAAGTCGGGTCATGTTTGCCGTCCTACGGATAGTCCTTGAGCACTTCCTCGACCTTGGCCGGCGTCATGCGGGCATGGTGGGTGCCGTTGACGACGATTTCCGGTCCCAGGCTGCAGGTGCCCAGGCAGGCGCCGGCATCCAGGCTGAAGCGCCAGGTGGCGTCGGTTTCGCCGGCCTTGACGCCGGTCACGCGTTCCACCGCCTCCATCACCTTCTTCGCACCGCGCAGATGGCAGGAGATGCCGTTGCACACGTGCACCTCGTTGCGGCCCTTGGGCGTGAGGCTGAAGGTCTTGTACAGCGTTGCAATTCGCAGCACCCGGCTGAACGGGATTTCGAGCGTGTCGGCCACCTTCTGCAGCGCGTCCCGGGGCAACCAGTGGTTCTCGTGCTGGATTTCCATCAGCACGTGGATCAAGTCGCCGGGCTTGCCGCGGTGCTTGTCGATGATGGCGTCGATCTGGGCGCTGTCCATGGTGTTGTGTCCCGGGCTTGCAGATTCAGGAATGGGTGCTGCTCAAACAGCCGCTACCAGCGTGTGGCCGCGCTCGAACTTGACCAGGCCGCGTTCGGTGAGCTGCCGCAGATGGCGGGCCACCTCGGAAGGCTGGAGGTCCAGCCGGCCGGATATCTCGTTGGCTTGCACCGGTTGCTGGCGCACGAAGCCCATGATGCGGCTCATCACCAGCTTGTCCAGGATGAGCTCGTCGAACAATCGATCGAACCGCTCGCTGCCGAAGAATTCCTTGTAGCCTTCCTCGGTGCGCACCGGCACCCGCAGCCGTTCGCGCTCGACCAGCTTGATGTAGGGAACCAACTCCTCGGCCATTTGCAGCCGTGACGACAGTTCGGCGACCGGGATGCCCTCGGCCGAGCCCAGCGGCCCCAGGCTCTTCACCTTGGCCGAGAAACTGGTGATCACCTCGGCGAAGCGCACGCCTTCGCCGGCCGACACCCATTCCAGCCGCAACCGCTCCGGATTCACGCCGATCTTCTCCAGGATGCGCTTGGCCATCAGCGTGTTGCCCAGGGCGTCGTAGTTGCCCTCGGGGTTGTAGTGGCAGTCGTTGAGGTGGCAGCCGCCGATGAACACGCCGTCGGCTTTCTTCGCGAGGGTGCGGAAGATGAACGACAGGTCGACCCGGCCCGAGCACATCAGGCGGATCACCCTCAGGTAGGGCGGGTACTGGAAGCGCGAGACACCGGCGAGGTCGGCGCCGCCGTAGCAGCACCAGTTGCACAGGAACCCGACGATGGTCGGCTTGAACTCGGATGCGGTCGCCATGGTATTTCCTTCTCAGCCGGCCAGCGCGGCGTCGATCTGTCCGAACACTTCGTCGTCGGTGTAATGCTTCAGGAACACCGCGCCGGTCGGACACTTGGCGTTGCACAGGCCGTCGCCCTTGCAAAGCACCGGATTGATCACGGCCTTCTTGCCGCGCGGCGTGTCGTGGAATTCGATCGCGCCATAGCTGCAGGAGGTGATGCAGGCGCCGCAGGAGACGCAGCTGGCCTCATTGACCTCGCAGACCGAGCCGGAGGCGACGACGGTGTCGTGCGTCAACAGCGTCAGCGCGCGGCCGGCCGCGCCGTAGGCCTGGCTGATCACTTCGGTCAGGTGCTTGGGATACTGGGCCGTCCCGCACAGGTAGACACCTTCGGCCGCGAAATCGACCGGCCGCAACTTGACGTGGGCTTCCTGGAAGAAGCCGTCCGGGCCGAGTGGCACCTTGAACAGCCGCGCCGTATCCTCGCTGCCGGCGGAGGGAACGACTGCCGCGGCCAGGACGATGGTGTCGGCGTCCAGGGCCAGCCGCTTGCCCAGTATCGGGTCGAAGGCCGTCACCTTCAGCACCTTGTGCCCGCCTTCTTCCACGACTTCCACCGTCGGCTTGTCCTGCGGCTCGTAACGGATGAACTTGACGTCCTGGCTCGACGCCTGCAGGTAATAGTCTTCGTTGAAGCCGTAGGTCCGCATGTCGCGGAACAGCACATAGATCTCGACGTCCTTGTTGCCGGCCTTGAGCTTGAGCGCGTTCTTCATCGCGCCGCTGCAGCAGACGCGCGAGCAGTAGTTGCGGTCTTCCTGGCGGCAGCCGACGCACTGGATCATCACCACGCTTTGCGCCCGCTTGACCTGCTCGTCGCCGGCGACGATCTTCTGCTCCAGTTCGAGCTGGGTCATCACGCGGGCGTCCTGCCCGTACAGGTACTCGGTCGGTTTGTACTCGTCGGCGCCGGTGGCGATGATGGCGGCCCCGTGCTTGAGCTCCTGCACCCGGCCCTTGGACTTGACCTTGGTGACGAAATTGCCGACGTAGCCCGAGACATCGGTGATGGTCGCGTCGGTGATGACGCGGATC
>JAAOZX010000349.1 GCA_012274225.1 Comamonadaceae bacterium
ATGCAGAAGAAGGTGACCCGGGTTGCGTAACGGTCCAGCAGGTCCAGGACCTGCGGGGTGACGACGGGGTCCGGACCATCGTCGATGGTCAGGGCGATTTCATTGCGGGCCGCCGACGCGGCTGGCAGACCTGTCCAGTTCGGACCGAGCCAACGGCTGCGCGGCCACAGGCCGACGGCCAGGATCAGCAGGTGGTCGGCTACCACGGCGGCCAGTGCCCACGCCCAGCGACCGGGCGCTGCGACGACAGCGGCCAGGGCCAGCAGGTGCAGCGCGATGGATGCGCGCAGCAGGGGTGTGAAGTGCCAGCCCGGATCAGGCATGGGAGCGCCTGGCAAAAATCGCCGAATAGATCAACGCCAGGACGACGCCCGGCGCCACGGTGACACCCATGGCCTGCAGCAGCGACACATTGGAGAACGCGAGCACGCCGAATCCGGCGACGGTGGTGAGGTTGGCGAACAGCATCGAGGCCAGGGTGCGGGGCGAGACGGCGGTGCCCGGGTCGGAATGATCGAAGAACAGGGCGTAATTGGAACCCACGGCAACCACCAGCAGCAAGCCAACCAGGTGCAGGATGATCAGTTGCTGGCCCGACGCTGCCAGTGCGGCCGTGACCGTCACCACGGCGGCGGCCAGCGGCGCGACGATGCGCACCACCCGCGACGGCGACCGAATGACCAGCAGCAGGAGAGCGACGATGGCGGCGAGCCCGCCGAGGGACAACAGACCGGCTTCGCGCAGATAGCCGGAATAGAGGCGGTCCGATTCGAACTTCATGTCCACGAACAGCACGTCGGGCAATCCCGTGGCGGCCAGCGCGGCGCGAATCCTGTCGGCATGGATGCCGGCACCCTCGGGTGCGCTCAGCGGCAACAGTGCGCTCCACTGGCCATCCCGCTCGATGAGCAGCGCCTGGAGCGCCATCGCCATGGAGGTGTGCTCCAGGTCGCTGGCCTGCAGCAAGGGTTGGGTCCGGGCCGCCGCGACGTCGGCAACGAACGGTGCGAAAACCTGTGCCCCCACCGGCAGGCCTTGCACCGCTTTCGCCAGGCGGGCCTCCAGCACGTCGGGCGGGGGCAGGCTGGCCTGTCGCGCCTGCTGCGTCGCGGCGCTGGGCAGGTAACGGCTGGGGCTTTCGAAGCCGGTCAGCTCGCCGCGATCGACCTGCGTCTGCAGCAGCACGGCAACTTGCTCGGAGGATTGCAATACGGCCTGGCGGCTCGCACCGTTCACCACCACCAGGTAGCGCACATCGGGCCCGCCCATGTCGGCTCGCAGCCGCGTGTCGAGCGCGACGTCGGCCTGCGATACCGGGCTCAGTGAAGAAATATTCTGGCTCCACAGGTGCGAGCGGTGCTGGACCAGGATGGCGCAGGCCGCCAGCAACACCAGCGCGGCCGGCCAGCGCAGCGCGGCGGCGCGCTCGACCCATCGGGACAAGACCGCCCCGATGGCCGACATGTCGTGGATACGGAAGCTCGACGGCAGCAGATGCGGCAGCACGAAGCGCGTCACGGCGGCGGCCGCGACCAGGCCGGCAATGGCATACAGGCCCAGTTGCGCGAGGCCGGGAAATCCGGACAGCAGCAGCGACGCAAAGCCGAAGATGGAGGTCAGCACGCCCAGGCGGACGGTGGGCCAGAAGCGCTTGATCCAGGCCTGCTGGTCCGCGCCCTGCTGTTCCGATTGCACGAACAGGTAGATGGAATAGTCCACCGCCTCGCCGATCAGGGCGGTGCCGAATCCCAGGGTGATGCCGTGCACCGACCCGAAGGCCAGGCTAACCGCGGCTATGCCTGCCAGGGCCCCGCTGGCGACGGGCAGCAACCCCAGCACCAGCGCAGTGAAGGAGCGATAGACCAGCAACAGCAAGGTGGCGATGAGCGCGACGCCGATGAGGGAAAGGCGGCTGACCTGGTCCTTGATGGCGTTGCGCGACGTCACCGAGAACACGCCGGGCCCGGTCATCACGAGTTTCGCGGAAGGGGCGGCCCCGGCAGCGGTATCGAACGCCTGCCGGATGGCGGCCATGGCCCGCTCCTGGGCGTCGGTATCGGATCCCGCAGCGCGCGTTTGCAGCAGCATCAGGGCTCGGGAGCCGTCGCCGGAAGCCCAGGCGCCATCCACCAGCTTGGGCGGCGATCGGCTGCCCAGTTGCTCCAGCAGTCGCACCATCTCCCCGGTCGGATCGCGCGGCAGCATGGACTTGACCAGCAGCCCGGCCGGCGAGGCGAGCAGATCGATGCTGTCGCTCAAGGCAGCGTGCAGGCCCTCTTCGCCAAAGCGCGCCGGCGTCACCGCGGGGCTCAACAGGTAACGATGGTCGAACAGGAAAACTCCGTCACGCTCCGTGCTGACGGGTTCCCCGTTGTTCACCGTGACGAAGGCCGGGTCGGCGCGCAGGCGCCGGGCGGTTTGCCTGGACAGGCGGGCGCGCTCGGGCGCATCGGCGCCTTCGATGCCGACCAGGATCAGCCGCGAAGCCAGGCCGTCGCGCAGTTGGTCCATGAGCAGTCTTTGCTCGGGCGTCGGTGCGCGGGGCAGGAATGCCGACAGGTCCGTGGTGAAGTGGGTGCGGACCATGATGACCCCGCAAGCCAGCAAGCCAGCCAGCCAGAGGGCGATCGCCGGGACGCCATGCCGGCGCGAGGCCATCATGGCGGGGTTGTCGATTCTTTGACCACCATCAGCGAGCTGTCGCCATCGGCCTGGGTGATTTCCATGCTTTTCACCTGGTCGAGCACCCCGGCGATGCGGATGCGCTTGACCACTGCCTTCATCTTGTCGTCCATCGGCACCAGCTCCAGGGTCCAGCCATCGGCCGAGCCGTCCAGGCTCAGCCGGTAGCTGCGCTCGAGGGCCTTGCGGTCACCCGCCAGGGTGCCCCGGATGCTGTCGATGAAGGCGGCCACCTCCGGGTAGGCCTGCAATTGCATTCGACGCTTCTGGCTGCCACGTTCGAGGGTCAATGCATCGCCGTCCACGATCAGGGATTCGGGCTTGGGCTTGAGCGTGCGCTTTTCGAGCCGGTCCGGCGCGACGAAAACCAGCTCTCCCGACGACTCGACGGGTTTGTCGAGCATGGCAATGCGTTTGGTCTCGACGAAGGTGGCCCGGCCGGACTTGTGCTGGGCCAGCGAATCCATCAATTGCTGCAGGTCCCAGGCGGCGAAGGCCGACGGGCTGAGCGACAGGAGCGCCAGCCCTGTCGCGAGCGTGGACAGCGCCGAGGCCAGCCTCCGCCCGGCGCCGCCCGGCGCGCGCCGGCGCGTCCTTGCGAGGATCGAAGATCGGACAGCGTGTGTCATGAGCTTTCCGCGGATGGTTGCGCCTGGCGGGAGGCGCGGGCTTGCCAGAAGTCGAAAAAATTGAACCAGTTGTAGGGCGCCGTGCGGCAGAACTGCTCCAGCAACGCAGCATAGCGCGCCATGGCAGCCTGCACGGCCAGGGTTCGGCCACGCGGCGCCACCGCGGAGAAATCGGCAAGGGTTTCAAAGTGGATGTCGTAACGATTGCCGCCGCGGTACAGCCCGGTCATGAACAGGACCGGGCATTTCATGATGGCGGCCATCCGGAACGGACCCAGCGGCAGCGCGGCCGGCTCTCCCAGGAACTCGACTTCCCCGGTGTCATCCTTGCCCAGCGAACGGTCGCCGAGCATGCCGACCACGGTTCCCTGCGCCAGCAGTTCGTGGACCTGCATCATCGAATCGATATGCCCGAGCGCGATGATGTCCTGCTGTGCGTTCGGGTTGATGGCGCCAAGCGCCGCGTTGATCTTGCGCGCGTTGTCCTCGTACATCGCCATGGCGATCCGCAGGCCGGGCTGCCTGCGGCCGACGGCGCGCAGGACCTCGAAACTTCCCAGGTGCGCTCCGATCAGAAACGCACCGCGGCCGTTGGCCACCAGGCCTTCGATCAGTGCGCGATTGTGGACCTGGATATCGAACAGATCGAAGCGGTCATTGATCAGGTAAACACGATCGTGGACGACCGAAGCGAAGGTGAGGAAGTGCCGGAACAGCGGTTTCCAGCCAACGTCACGCGGTTTCAGGGCGTGCTGCAAATAGCGGCGCGACATGCGGCGTGCGGTGGGTGCGAACGCCAGGAAATACGCAGCGATCCCGTACAGGACGATGCGGCTCGCGCTGCGGCCCAGTTTCAGTGAAACCCAGGTCATGACCCGCAGCCAGAACATGTTGCTGCGCTCGGGCTGCTGTCGCCAGTCAGCGCCGTCCCTTGCCCGCGTGTTGCGATCTTCTTTCAAGGCAATGGTGGCAATACCAGCGTGCCCGTGGCCACTTTGCGGCCCGCGCCGGAGATTTCGAAGCGGACGCTGCCCGCGGCGGTGGTCTCGAGGCAGATCGTCAACGTTTCGCCCGGGCCGACCGGGCTGAGGAATTTGACGGAACTGATCTGGCAGCCATCTCCCAGCGGGCCCGGCTCCCCATTACTCGCCGTGGACGAGCGACTCATCCGCAGTGCCGCGTGCACGGCCGCATCGAGCAGGACCACCCCCGGGACGATCGGTGCGCCCGGAAAGTGACCGGCAAACGCCGGATGATCCGCCGCAATTGGAAGCGTGATTTCACTGTGCATGCGCATCGCCTTTGCGCTGCTGCTCTTGTGCCAGTGCCTGCAGCGTTTCACGCGGCAGCTTGCCGGTGCTGTTGCGGGGCAGGCAATCCAGCAGCACGAGCGGTCTGGGCAGAAAAATGCTGTCGATCCGCTCACGCAGCGCCGCCAGCAGTGTGGCAGCCTTCATGCCCGGGGCCACGGCAAAGGCCATCAGGCGGGTCACGCCGCCACCGTCGATCTCCTTTTCGTCGGGCATGAAAAACGCCCCGTCGATGACGCCCGGCACCGCGTTGAGCTGGTGGTTCAGGTAGCCGAGCGAGCTGCGCTTGCCGGCGATGTTGATGAGGTCGGCGGTGCGGCCATGCAGCAGAAAACGTTCCTTCGTCAACAGTTCAAGCTCATCGGCAAGGGGCGTCGGCTGCTCGACGTGCGCGCCGGAGGCCCACACGCTGCCATCCGTGACGCCCAGCTCGATCCCCGGGTACAGGGTCCACTCGGCGCCCCCGGTGGTGCGGCGCGACGCCACTTGACCGGTCTCGGTGGAACCATAGATCTCGAATAAAGGTGCATGCAGGCGGGCCTCCACGGCCAGCGCCAGCTGGGGGGGCATGGGCGCCGTTGCCGACAGAACGAGATCCGGCGAGGGAATGTCCAGGCCCGACGCCAGCAGTGCCTTCAAGTGGATCGGCGTGGTGACCAGCATGCACGGATGAGAGGCCTCAGCCAGCGCCGAGCAGATGTCGGCGGGGTAGAACGGATGCGAGGCGGTGAGCGCCGCGCCGCTTTGCATGGCGCACAACACGCTGGACTCGAAGCCATACATGTGCTGCGGCGCGACTGTCGCCACGATGCTGTGTCGTCGCCCGTCCAGCAA
>JAAOZX010000350.1 GCA_012274225.1 Comamonadaceae bacterium
ATGAAGTCCTGGGCGAGCTGGGCCCGCCCCGGTGGATCGTTCTTGCCGAGCACGACGCCCGGCGCGGCGGGACCCCCCTCGGTTGCGCCAAGGCCGAGAGTTCGCAACAAGTGCGCGCCTTCGCCGATCACGCAAATCGCCTTGCAGTGCTTGTAGGCTTCCAGCACGAAATGCACTGCGTCGCCGTTGGCTGCCAGGGTCTGGGCGCTGCCGGCACCGCCGGGCACCAGCACGGCATCGAACATCACGGACGGCATGTTGACGAAGGTATGGTCCACCGCGAGCTGCTGGCCCGACGAAGTGGCCACCGAGCCGAGATGGGCTGCGACGATTTTGCTGCTGGCGCCGGCATCCCGCAGGGCCTGCTGGATCGCCCTCAGTGCGCCCAGCTCGACCCCGCCGGCCACCAGCACGGCGACCTTGCGGGTGGCCACGCTGGCGCCGTTGCCCTCCATGCTCAATGCCGCCGACGCTTCCAGCGGCAGCGGGCTCTTGACATCGCGAAAGCCCGAGCGGCCGGCCGCCGCCTTGGGGTCCGGCACCGCGATGGCCAGCGGTTCGGCCACCTTGCGCGCCAGCTTGGCGTCGACGTGGGCCAGGTTGTCCACCACCCGCTGGCGCACGGACAGCGCCTCGACCTTGGACAGCTCGAACTGGAAGGCGGCAACGATGTGATCCTTCTCGCTGGGACTCTGGCTGTTCCAGAACAGCGTGGCCTGGCTGAAGTGGTCGTCGAAGCTGGGGCTGCGACGGCGCAGCTTGGGCGACTCGATCGCCTCGGGAATGCTCTGGAAGCCCTGCTGGCCGCCGTCGACTCGAAACTCGGAGCCGTTGGCCAGCGAGTTGGGCTCATACGCCACCGGCCCCTTGTTCACCAGCATGCGGTGCATGCCGTCGCGCTGGAAATTGTGGAACGGGCAGACCCCGCGATTGATCGGCAGCTCGTGGAAATTGGGTCCCCCCAGGCGCGACAACTGGGTGTCGGTGTACGAGAACAGCCGCCCTTGCAGCAGCGGGTCGTCGCTGAAGTCGATGCCGGGCACCACGTGGCCGGGGTGAAACGCCACCTGTTCGGTCTCGGCGAAGAAATTTTCGGGATTGCGGTTCAGCACCAGCCTGCCAACGGTCAGCACCGGCACCAGTTCCTCGGGGATCAGCTTGGTCGCGTCGAGCAGGTCGAACCCCAGGCTCGCGGCCTTGCTTTCCGCCACCAGTTGCACACCCAGCTCCCATTCCGGGAAATTGCCCTGGGCGATCGCCTCCCACAGATCGCGGCGGTGGAAGTCGGGGTCCTTGCCGGCCAGCTTCTGGGCTTCGTCCCATACCAGCGAATGCTTGCCCAACTTGGGCTTCCAGTGGAACTTGACGAAGTGCCCCACGCCCCTGGCGTTGATGAGGCGGAAGGTGTGCACGCCGAAGCCATCCATCATCCGATAGCTGCGCGGGATGGTGCGGTCGGACATGATCCACATCAGCATGTGGGTGCTCTCGGGCATCAGCGAAACGAAGTCCCAGAAGGTGTCGTGCGCGCTGGCGGCCTGCGGCATCTCGTGATGCGGCTCGGGCTTGAGCGCGTGCACCAGGTCGGGGAACTTGATGGCGTCCTGGATGAAGAACACCGGGATGTTGTTACCCACCAGGTCGTAGTTGCCCTCGCGGGTGTAGAACTTCACGGCGAAGCCGCGCACGTCGCGCACCGTATCGGCGGAGCCGCGCGAACCGGCCACCGTGGAGAAGCGCACGAACACCGGCGTGCGGCTGCCCGCCTCCTGCAGGAAATCGGCGCGAGTGTATTCCACCAGCGACTTGGCGAGCTCGAAATAGCCGTGGGCGCCGGCGCCGCGGGCATGCACCACGCGTTCGGGAATGCGCTCGTGATCGAAGTGGGTGATCTTCTCGCGCAGGATGAAGTCTTCCAGCAGCGTCGGGCCGCGCGCGCCGGCCTTGAGCGAGTTGTGGTTGTCGGGGATGACCACGCCCTGGTTGGTGGTCAGCAGGTTCTCCGGCCCCTGGCTGAACGACTCGAGCTGCTTGCCCTTGGCGGCGGCGCTCTCGCCCGCCTTCGACTTGCGCTGGGCCTCCTGCTTGGTCTGTGCCATTCAACTAACTCCCCGGGGCTATTGTTCGGTTGGATAAAGCGCGGCGAATGCGCCACGAAGGGCGCCGCCGCGGCGAAAGAAAGGACGGTCAGTTCGCGTCGAGGTCGAAGGCGGCTTCGAGCATGCTGGCCAGTGCCGCCAGCGCGAGCGCGCCCACGATGCCGGCGGCGCACCAATCCAGCCAGTCCGGCATTTGGGCAATCCAGTCCATGGGCATCTCCTTGGCCAGCGCGCGTGATTCGACACCCGTTCAGCTTACGCAAGCTCATGCGCAGGCCCCGTAGTGTGTCGGCGGGCGCGTGTGTAGTGACATGCCGCATTTGGGGGTAGGACGACTCCGACGTGGCGCAGCCCTGCAGGCGGTCCTACAGCAGCGTTCCCGCGCGTCCTACCGCCCGCTCGTGGTCAACCGCGCAGCATGGCCGTCATCGCCAAAGGAATCTTCATGCACCGAACCCCCAGCCCTCATACCCCGGACGGGGCCAAGGCGCCACAGCGCGAGGGCGCCACGCTGCCGGCGCAGGGCCCGGTGCAGCAACCGGTACCGCGCATGCCGCATGAACGCGACGAGTCGGCCGACAGTCAGCCCGCGGACGAGCCATCGGCCAAGCGCATGGGCCGCATCGCCCACGACGACATCGAGCGCGGCCTGGTGGATACCGACAAGGGCCCGCCGCTGCAAGAGACCTACGAGCAACTCCGGCAGAACGCGCCGGACAGCGAGAAGAAACTCAGCCCTTGAGCGCAGCGCGCATCGCGTCGACCACCGCCTTGTAATCGGGCTGGCCGAAGATGGCGCTGCCGGCCACGAAGGTGTCGGCCCCGGCCGCTGCCGCCCGGGCAATGTTGTCGGGTTTGATGCCGCCATCGACTTCGAGGCGGATGTCCCTGCCGCAGGCGTCGATCCGACGTCGCGCCTGTGCGATCTTGCGCAGCGCCGACTCGATGAACGCCTGGCCGCCGAAACCCGGATTGACGCTCATGATCAGGATGAGATCGATGTCCTCGATCAGCCAGTCCAGCACGTCCAGCGGCAGCGCCGGGTTGAACACCAGCCCGGCTTTGCAGCCGGCGGCCTTGATGGCTTGCACGCTGCGATGCGCGTGGAGAGACGCGTCCGGATGGAAGCTGATGAAGTCGGCGCCCGCTTGCGCGAAAGCCTGGGCCAGGGCGTCGACCGGCTGCACCATCAGGTGGACGTCGACCGGCACGGGGTGGCCGTCGGCCGTGACGGCCAGCGGCTTCAGGGCCGAGCAGATCATCGGCCCGAACGTCAGATTGGGCACGTAGTGGTTGTCCATCACGTCGAAATGGATCCAGTCGGCGCCGGCGGCGATCACGCGCTTCACCTCATCGCCCAGCCGGGTGAAATCCGCCGAAAGGATGGACGGGGCGATGCGATGGATTTTGCTCATGCGCTCATTTTCTCAAATCGCGAAGAGGTACCATCCAATGATGGCCAAGTACCACTGCCGCGTCGAAGTCGAGCCCCAGTTCCTGCCCGAGCAATCGGCCCCGGCGCAGAGCCTCTTCAGCTTTGCGTACACCATCACCATCACCAACAGCGGCGAGGTGCCGGCTCAGTTGATTTCGCGCCACTGGTTCATTGCCAATGCGATGGGCGAGATCGAGGAAGTCAAGGGACTGGGCGTGGTCGGCCACCAGCCGCTGCTCAAGCCCGGCGAATCGTTCCAGTACACCAGCGGATGCCGGTTGCGCAGTCCCAGCGGCAGCATGCAGGGCAGCTTCTTCTTCGTGGCCGAGGACGGCCACCGCTTCGACGTCGAGATCCCGCCGTTCACGCTCGACGATGGCAGCAGCCGCGTGCTGCACTGAGCCCGCGCCGGTGAAGGCCGGCAATGCCGCCGATCCGCGCCGCCGGACGGCCGAGCGACAATCTCCCCATGGGTGAATTCGACCTGATCGACCGCTACTTCAAGCGCCCGGCGACACGCAATGCGCTGGGTGTCGGCGACGACTGCGCGCTGCTGTCGCCCGGGGCGGGCATGCAACTGGCGGTGACGTGCGACATGCTGGTCGAGGGCCGCCATTTCCTGCCGACCGTCGATCCGTTCAAGCTGGGGCACAAGGCGCTGGCGGTGAACCTGAGCGACCTGGCCGCCTGCGGTGCCGAGCCGCTGGCCTTCACGCTGGCCCTGGCGCTGCCGTTTGCCGACGCGGCCTGGCTGGAGCCGTTCTCGCGCGGCCTGCTGGCGCTGGCCGACGCCCACGGCTGCGAACTGGTCGGCGGCGACACGACGCGCGGGCCGCTCAACATCTGCATCACGGTTTTCGGTGAGGTACCGCAGGGCCAGGCGCTATTGCGATCGGGGGCGCAGGTTGGCGACGACATCTATGTCAGCGGCACCCTGGGCGATGCCCGGCTGGCGCTGGAGGTGTTTCGCGGCACGCTGTCGGTTGCGGCCGATGCGTTCAACGCGGCGCGGGCGCGGCTGGAGCAACCGACGCCGCGGCTCGCGCTGGGAAAGGCGCTGCGCGCCATCGCCAATTCCGCCATCGACGTCAGCGACGGCCTGCTCGGGGATCTGGGCCACATCCTGAAGCAGTCGGCTGTGGGCGCGCGCATCGCCACCGAAAGCGCAGCCGGATTGATGGGCGCCGCGGGCGCAGCGCTGCCTGTGGACCAACGCATCGAGTACGTGCTGGCCGGCGGCGACGACTATGAACTGCTGTTCACGGCGCCACCCGCGCAGCGCCGCGCTGTCGAAGCCGCAGCCCAGGCAGCGGGCACACCGGTCACCCGCATCGGCCAGATCGAGGCCGAGGCCGGCCTGCGCCTGGTCGACGGCGCGGGGCGTCCGATTGATCGGCGCTATGCGTCCTTCGATCACTTCGCCTGAACCGCCCTGTCCGCGCCCCGGCCGCCCGGACCGTTGCTGGGCAATGAATGCCTTGACCCGGCTGGCTTGCGGCGCGGCGCTGGCCGCGAGCCTGCTGGCACTGCCCCTGCATGCGGCGACCTTCCAGGGCATCGTCACCCATGTCACCGACGGCGACTCGCTCTGGGTGCGCCCGCTTGGCGGCGGCGCGCCGCGCGAGCTGCGCCTGCGCGACATCGACGCGCCGGAGATCTGCCAGGCGTTCGGCGAGCAGTCGCGCAATGCCCTGGCCGCGCGGGTGCTGCACCGGCAGGTGACGGTCAGGAGCCGAACGCGCGACAACTACCAGCGCACGCTGGCCCAGGTCAGCCTGGGCAGCGACGACGTGGCGGCCTGGATGGTGGGACGCGGCTACGCCTGGTCCTATCGCTATCGCGGCCGCTCCGGTCCGCTCCAGGCGCAGGAAGAGCAGGCCCGGCATGCCCGGCTGGGCCTGTGGGCCGGCGGCCGGCCGATCGAACCGCGCCTGTTCCGCAAGCAGCACGGCCGCTGCAAATGACGCTGGTTACCATTGGCCATGCCACCGCCCGAGCGCGACCCGCCGATGACCGCCCCGCTGAACCCGCCGCTGCGCCCGCCCGTGATGCGCCCGACCCTGCGCTTCGTGCTGGCGCATCCCGCGCATTGCATCGCCCTGGGGTTCGGCTCCGGCCTGTCGCCGGTGGCGCCGGGCACCGCCGGCACGCTGTGGGCGTGGGTTGCGTACCTGCTGATGGAGCGCTGGCTGGCGCCGGAGACGATCGGCCTGCTGATTGCCGCTGCGCTGCCGATCGGCTGGTGGGCCTGCACCGTGACGGCCGGGCGGATGCGCGTGCTCGATCCTGGCAGCATCGTCTGGGACGAAGTGGTGGCCTTCTGGATCGTGCTGTCGGTGGTGATGCCGGCGGGCTTCTGGGGCCAGTTCGCGGCCTTCGCGCTGTTCCGCCTGTTCGACGCCGCCAAGCCCGGACCGGTGGCCTGGGCCGACGACCTGTTCCACGGCTTCGGCTGGCGCGGCGGCTTCGGCATCCTGTTCGACGACCTGGTGGCGGCGTTCTGCACCCTGTTCGTCATCGC
>JAAOZX010000351.1 GCA_012274225.1 Comamonadaceae bacterium
AGCACGTCACAGGCCACGCTGGGGCGTCAATTCAAGAATGCCGTCCTGGTGCCCGCGTCGTCCCTCAAGCAGGCGCAGGAGATGCTCCAGCAGCGTCAGAGCGACGCCTTCGCCACCAACAAGGGCATCCTGTTCGAAATGGCCGACGAGATGGCGGGACTGCGCATTCTCGAGGGCCGCTGGGGCCTCGAACACCTTGCCATCGCGATTCCCAAGGGCCGCGCGCTGGCCTTGCCCTATCTGCAGCAATTCGCGCAGGAGATGCGCGGCAGCGGCGCACTGCAGGACGCAATAGCCCGCTGCGGCCTGCGCGGCACGGTGCCCATCAATTGATCACAGGTTTCAAGGAGATTCGATGAAGACTTTGCTTTCTGCCGCACGCCGGCTGACCCTGGCCCTGGCCGCGGTAGCCGCTTTCACCGCGGTGGCGCTGCCGTTCCAGGCTTTTGCCCAGCCGTACCCGAGCAAGCCGATCAAGGTCGTGGTGGGCTATTCGGCCGGCGGCGCCGTGGACATCGTCGCGCGGACGCTGGGCCAGAGCATGTCCACCAGCATGGGCCAGCCGTTCATCGTCGAAAACAAGCCCGGCGCTGGCACGAACATCGCCGTCAAGTCCGTGATCGATGCGCCCGCGGATGGCTACACATTGTTGATGGCCGCGAATGCCCTGGCTGCGAACATGGCGCTGTACCAGCCGCCGCCGTTCGACGCCGAGCGCGATCTGGTGCCGGTGGCCCTGATCGGCCGGGTGCCGGTGGTGATCGCCGCCAACCCCGCGGCGCCTTACAACACCGTGGCGCAGCTGATCGCAGCGGCCAAGGCCAAGCCGGGGTCGATTGCTTTCGCCACGCCGGGCAATGGTTCCACGCCGCACATGGCCGCAGAGCTGTTCGCCCGCGCCGCCGGCATCTCGCTGATGCACGTTCCCTATCGCGGCGGTGCCCAGGCCATCACCGACGTCATCGGCGGGCAGGTGCCGCTGCTGGCGATGAACGCGCTGGAGGTCAAGCCGCATGTGGCCAGCGGCAAGCTCAAGGTGCTGGCGGTGCTGAGCCCGCAGCGCTCGACGATCTTTCCCGAGGTGCCGACCATCGCCGAGTCCGGCTTTCCAGGTTTCGAGGCTTCGGTCTGGTATGCGTTGATGGCGCCGGCGGCCACGCCCAAGCCCGTCGTCGCCCGGTTGCACGACGAAGTGCAAAAGGCCTTGAAATCGTCCGAGGTCCAGGCCCGCATGACCGGCGTGGGTGGTGAGGTGATCCCGGGCAGCCAGCAGATGGTTGCCGCGCTGATTCATTCCGAGCGCCAGCGTTATGAGAAGCTGGTGCGCGAAGCCAACATCAAACCCGATTGAATACGAAGATGGAATTCACCAAGACGCCGGGCTGGCTCGACTGGTACGCAGGGCCCAGCAAGCCGCGCTTCCAGGTTCCGCCGGGCAGCGTCGACGCCCACTGCCACGTGTTCGGGCCGGGCCATCTGTTTCCCTTCGCGCCCGAGCGCAAGTACACACCTTGCGATGCCAGCCGCGACCAGCTGTTCGCCTTGCGTGATCACCTGGGATTCGAGCGCAACGTGATCGTGCAGGCGACCTGCCACGGCGCCGACAACAGCGCGCTGATCGACGCGCTGCGCCATTCCGGCGGCAAGGCCAAGGGCATCGTCACGGTGCGGCGCAGCGTCAGCGATGCGCAGTTGCGCGAGATGCACGAGGCCGGCGTGCGCGGCGTGCGCTTCAACTTCGTCAAGCGGCTGGTGGATTTCACGCCCAAGGACGAGCTGCTGGAAATCGCGGCGCGCATCGCGCCGCTGGGCTGGCACGTGGTGATCTATTTCGAGGCAGTGGACCTGCCGCAGTTGTGGGACTTCTTCACCGCGCTGCCCACCACGGTGGTCGTCGACCACATGGGCCGCCCGGACGTGGCCAAGCCGGTGGACGGGCCCGAGTTCGAGCTGTTCGTCAAATTCATGCGCGACCATTCGAACGTGTGGAGCAAGGTAAGCTGCCCGGAGCGGCTGAGCGTAGGCGGACCGCCCGCGCTCTACGGTGAGCGCGATGCCTACCGCGATGTCGTGCCCTTCGCCCGACGCATCGTCGAGACGTTTCCCGACCGGGTACTCTGGGGCACCGACTGGCCGCATCCCAACCTGAAGAACCACATGCCGGACGACGGGCTGCTGGTGGATTTCATCCCGCACGTCGCCGTGACGCCGGCCCTGCAGCGCAAGCTGTTGGTGGACAATCCGATGCGGCTGTACTGGCCGGAAGGAAAATCATGAGCCCCCACGCTCACATTGTTTCGCTGCGCTGCGGAGGCTGAGATGCCGCTCGACAAACCTTATCTCGACGTGCCCGGCACGACGATCTTCGACGCCGACCAGTCGCGCAAGGGCTATCACCTCAACCAGTTCTGCATGTCGCTGATGAAGGCCGAAAACCGGGTCCGTTTCAAGGCGAACGAGCGGGCCTACCTGGACGAGTGGCCGATGACCGAGGAGCAGAAGCAGGCGGTGCTCGCGCGCGACCTGAACCGCTGCATCGCGCTGGGCGGCAACATCTATTTCCTGGCGAAGATCGGCGCGACCGACGGCAAGAGTTTCCAGCAGATGGCCGGCAGCATGACCGGCATGTCGGAGGACGAGTATCGCCAGATGATGGTGGCCGGCGGCCGCTCGGTTGAAGGCAATCGCCGCATCGGCGAAAAACCCGCAGGGAAGAAATAATGGCCCGCATCACCGCCAGCGTCTACACCTCCCACGTGCCGGCCATCGGTGCCGCGATCGACGGCGGCAAGACCGGCGAGCCTTACTGGCAGCCGGTGTTCAAGGGCTATGAGTTTTCCAGGAAGTGGATGCGGGACAACCGGCCGGACGTGATCTTCCTGGTCTACAACGACCACGCCACCGCGTTCAGCCTGGACATGATTCCGACCTTCGCCATCGGCACGGCGGCGACGTTCAACCCGGCCGACGAAGGCTGGGGACCGCGGCCGGTACCCCAGGTCATCGGCCATCCCGAGCTGGCGGCGCACATCGCGCAGTCGGTGATCCAGCAGGACTTCGACCTCACCATCGTCAACAGGATGGACGTGGACCACGGCCTCACGGTGCCGCTGTCGCTGATGTGCGGCCAGCCCCAGGCCTGGCCCTGCCCGGTGATCCCGTTCGCGGTGAACGTGGTGCAGTATCCCGTGCCGTCGGGACGGCGTTGCCTGAACCTGGGCAAGGCCATTCGCAGGGCGATCGCCAGCTATGACGACGACCTCAAGGTGCAGATCTGGGGCACCGGCGGCATGAGCCACCAGTTGCAGGGGCCGCGGGCCGGTCTGATCAACCGCGAGTTCGACAACGCGTTCCTCGACCGCATGATCGCCGACCCCGAAGGCCAGGCGGCAGTGCCACACATCGAGTATGTGCGCGAGGCCGGCAGCGAAGGCATCGAGCTGGTGATGTGGTTGATTGCGCGCGGTGCAATGTCCGATTGCTCCCGCGGCGCCACTGGCGACCTGGCCGGCGGCCTGCCGCCCAAGGTCGTGCACCGTTTCTATCATGTGCCCGCGTCCAACACGGCCGTGGGGCACCTGATCCTGGAGGAAGCCAAGTCATGAAGAACATCAAGGTGGCGCTGGCCGGGGCCGGCGCCTTCGGCATCAAGCACCTGGACGGCATCAAGCTGATCGAGGGCGTCGAAGTGGTGTCGCTGGTCAGCCGCGAACTGGAAAAGACGAAGGAAGTGGCTGCGAAATACGGCATCGGCCATGTGACCACCGACCTTGCCGAGAGCCTGGCACTGAAGGAAGTCGACGCCGTGATCCTGTGTACGCCGACCCAGATGCACGCGGCCCAGGCGATGCAGTGCATGAAGGCCGGCAAGCACGTCCAGGTCGAGATCCCGCTGGCCGACAGCCTGCAGGATGCCCAGGCCGTGGCGACGATGCAACGGCAGACCGGCCTGGTCGCGATGTGCGGCCACACCCGCCGCTTCAATCCCAGCCACCAGTACGTCCACAAGAAGATCCAGTCCGGCCAGTTCAACATCCAGCAGATGGACGTGCAGACTTATTTCTTCCGCCGCAGCAACATGAACGCGTTGGGCCAGCCGCGCAGCTGGACCGATCACCTGCTGTGGCACCACGCGGCCCACACGGTGGACCTGTTCGCCTGGCAGTGCGGCAGCGCTGTCGTCAAGGCCAACGCGATCCAGGGCCCGATCAACCCGAAATTGGGCATCGCGATGGACATGAGCATCCAGCTCCAGGCGGCCAATGGCGCGATCTGCACGCTGTCGCTGAGCTTCAACAATGAAGGCCCGCTGGGCACGTTCTTCCGCTACATCGGCGACACAGCCACCTACCTTGCCCGCTACGACGACCTGTTCAACGGAAAAGAGGAGAAGATCGACGTTTCCAAGGTCGATGTTTCCATGAACGGCATCGAATTGCAGGACCGCGAGTTCTTCGGTGCGATCCGCGAGGGCCGCGAGCCCAACGCCAGCGTGGCGCAGGTGCTGCCGTGCTACGAGATCCTGGACCTGCTCGATCGGCAACTGGCCGCCTGACAGCCATGCAGAACCGACAACTCGGACCGTTCCAGGTCGGCGCCATCGGCCTGGGCTGCATGAACCTGAGCCATGCCTATGGCGCTCCGCCATCGGCCGAGCAGGGCGAGCGCCTGCTGCTGGCGGCGCTCGATGCCGGCGTGACCCATTTCGATACCGCCGCGCTGTATGGCTTCGGCGCCAATGAAACCCTGGTGGGCCGGGTGCTCAAGCCGCAGCGCAGGAACCTGATCCTTGGCAGCAAGGGCGGCATGGCCGGCGTGCAATTCGAAGAGGGGATCAAGCGCGTGATCGACGGCCGGCCCGAAGCCATCCGCCGCAATTGTGAGGACAGCCTGCGCCGGCTGCAGACCGACTGGATCGACCTGTACTACCTGCACCGCTGGGACAAGCAGGTGCCGGTCGAAGACAGCGTCGGCGCCATGTCCGACCTGGTGCGCGCCGGCAAGGTGCGCAGCCTCGGGCTGTCGGAGGTCTCCGCGGCGACCCTGCGCAAGGCGCAAGCCGTGCATCCCATCAGCGCCGTGCAGACCGAGTATTCGCTGTGGACGCGCAACCCGGAGATCGCGGTGCTCGACGCCTGCCGCGAGCTGGGCGCCACCTTCGTGGCATTCAGCCCGGTGGCGCGCGGTTTCCTGTGCGATGCGTTGCATGACGTTGCGACGCTGGACGGCAAGGACCTGCGCCGCACCATGCCGCGTTTCTCGCCCGAGAACTACGCTGCCAACCTGAAGCTGTTGCCGCCGTACAAAGCATTGGCCCAGGAGGCGGGCTGCACGCCGTCGCAACTGGCGTTGGCCTGGTTGCTGCACAAGGCGCCGCACATCATTCCCATTCCGGGCACCACCCGCGTCGATCATTTGACCGAAGACCTGGCGGCCGCCGACGTGAAGCTGGACGCGGGCCTGCTGCAGCGACTGGAGTCGCTGATCAACGAAAAGACGGTCGCCGGCAACCGCTACAGCGAGCAGTCGAGCCGGGAAGTCGACACCGAGGTGTTCTGAAGCGCCGGCCGGCCTGCCGCAGTGACTTCTCAGTCGTGCTTGCCGTTGCAGCAGGTGAGCACCACCCGGCCGGTGATCTGGCCGCGCCGCATGCGCTCGAACACGGCGTTGACCTGGTCCAGCGGCTGAGTTTCGGTGAGGCAACGCAGTTTGCCCTCCGCTGCCAGGTCCAGCACGGCGCGCATGTCGTCGCGGGTGCCGACCGAGGAGCCGACGATGCGGGCCTCGATGCCGACCAGCGCCAGCGCCGGGAAGGTCAGCGGCTCGGCCGGCAATCCCACCACCGAGAGGGTGCCACCGGGCGCCAGGCACCTGAAAGCCGTGTCGTACGCGGCCTTGGCCGCCGACGTGACCACCGCCACGTTGACGCCGCCGAGCTTCCGCAACGCCTTGATGTCGTCCGGGCTGGCGGCGTTGAAAGTCTGGGCCGCGCCCAGCGAACGGGCCAACTCCAGCTTGGCGGGATCGACGTCCAGGGCGATCACTTCGGCGCCCCAGGCCTTGGCGATCTGCACCGCCAAGTGGCCCAGGCCGCCGACGCCGAAGATGCCCACCCGGTCGCCGGGGCCCACGTCTGCGCTCTTGAGCGCGCGGTAAGCCGTCAAGCCGGCGCAAAACAGCGGGGCCGCCGCCTCGGCCGTGAGGCCTTCGGGAACCCGCAGCGCGTGACTGGCGCGCGCAACCATGTATTCGGCGTAACCGCCGTCCACCATCACCCCGGTGATCACGCCCTTGCGGCACATGTTCTCTCGGCCCTCGCGGCAAGGTCCGCATTCGCCGCAGGTCGCATACAGCCAGGCCACGCCGACCCGGTCGCCCAGCGCGAGGTGCTTGACATTGGCGCCGCGCTCCACCACCCGTCCCACCACCTCGTGGCCCGGTATCAACAGCGGCTTGGTCACGCCTTTCAGGGGCGGCTGGTCGCCCTCGGTCACGTGCAGGTCCGAGTGGCAGACACCGCAGGCCTCCACCTGGATCAGCACGTCGTCGGCACCGGGCACCGGGCGGGCGACTTCCTCGACGCTGAGCGTTGGACCGAATTCGTGCAGGACGGCGGCTTTCATGGCGGGGCTCCTTGGCTGGGATCTTCAGATGAGTCGGAAGTCGCCATCGTATGCGCTCCGGCATCCCGCAACCAGTGTGCGTTGTCACCTGAGTGCGCGAGCTGATTAAATGACGGACCGCAACCCCCGGCCTGCAAGGAGTACACGAGATTGGCTGATATCCTGATTCGACGCGACGGTTCCATCGGCACGGTGATCGTCTCCAACCCGGAAAAGTACAACGCGATGACGACGGGCATGTGGCGCGACCTGCCGCAACGCATTGGCGAGCTGGACGCCGACCCGTCCATCCACGTCATCGTCTTGACGGGGGAGGGCGACAAGGCTTTCATTTCCGGGGCGGATATTTCCCAGTTCGAACGCGACCGCACGGACCCGCAGGCGCAGCAGCGCTACGGCGAAATCGTCGACGCCGCCTACGCGGCTCCGGTGCTGGCGCGCAAGCCCGTCATTGCCAGGATCCGCGGCATCTGCATGGGGGGCGGCCTGGGCCTGGCGGCTTCATGCGACATCCGGCTGTGCGCCCTGGACGCCCGGTTTCGCATGCCGGCCGCCCGGCTCGGCCTGGGCTACAAGCAGGCCGGTGTGCAGCGCTTCGTGTCGCTGATCGGCGTGCAGAACACCTACGACATCTTCTTCTCGGCCCGGATCTTCGGCGCGGCGGACGCATTGCGCATGGGATTCGTCATGCAGGCGCTCGAGCCGGACGCGCTCGACCAGGCCGTCGACTTGCTGGCCGCCACCATTGCCGAGAACGCGCCGCTCACCACCCGGGCGGTGAAGCTCACGGTGAATGCCGTGCTGGGCAATCAGGCCGGATCGGATTGCGCCACTGCCCAGGCGGCGATCGACGCCTGCAATACCAGCGAAGACTATCGCGAAGGGGTGCGGGCCTTCGGCGAAAAGCGCAAGCCGGTCTTCGTCGGACGCTAGGGATTCTTTGAGAAAAGGTCTCGACGCGACTTTTTCAGAGATTCCTTAGCCGCAGCGGCGCCACGATAACTTTTGAATTCCCGGCGCATTGAGGAAACTGCCTATTTGCTTTGGCGCCAATCTGCATACAGTGGTTCGATCGTGGGAGCGCCGGTGCCAAGCCGACCGCAACTCCCGTTGTTGTCGGGCACATGTCCGCGGAACCTCAGAAGTCCATCGTCAAAGGAGACTCTCATGAATCATCGGCTGGCCCAATGGGTCGGGGCGGGATTGGCATTGCTGGTTGTGGTCGTCGGTTCGGCCTGGGCGCAGATGGCCCCGTGGGAAAAGGACCTGTACGAAGCGGCGAAGAAGGAGAAGCCGGTGACGGTCTACACCGCGCACTACAACACGGAGACCGCGCAGAACCTGTGCAATGCCTTCGAGAAGAAGTATCCGGGCCTGAAGTGCACCTTCGTGCGCACCACGGCGCAGGTGGCCTACCAGCGCTTCCAGCAGGACGTGCAGGCCAATGCGCCGGTGGCTTCGGTGTTCAGCAGCACCGACGTCAGCCACTATCCGGACCTGAAGAAGCGCGGCCTGCTGGTCCAGTACAAGCCGCACAACCTGGACAACGTCGTCGATTCGCTCAAGCAGTACAGCGACAAGGAAGACTATTACCACGTGACGGCGGCCGCCCTGATGGCGATCTGCTACAACTCCAGCCTGGTCTCCGAGAAGGACGCGCCGAAGAACTGGACCGATCTGCTCGATCCGAAGTGGAAAGACAAAGTCTCGATCGGACACCCGGCCTACAGCGGCTACGTCGGCACCTGGGTGGTGTTGATGCAGAAGCTCTATGGCTGGGACTTCTTCACCAAGCTGGAGAAGAACAAGCCGCAGATCGGCCGCTCGGTCAACGACACGGTCACCATGCTCAACTCCAAGGAGCGGTGGGTCGCCGCCGGACCGGAGGCGACGACGCTGCTGAGCCGCGACAAGGGCAATCCGCTGGCGGTGATTTACCCGACCGACGGCGCGCTGCTGATGGTGTCGCCCACCGGCATTCCGAAGAATGCGCCGTCACCCAACGCCGGCAAGCTGTACCTGGAATTCCTGCTGAGCAAGGAGGCCGGCGAGGTCCAGGCGAAGAACCATGACCTGTCGGTGGTGAAGGGTGTCGCGCCTCCGCCGGGCGCCAAACCGCTGGAGCAGATCAAAGTGGTCCGCCCGACCGAAGAAGAGATCACCAAGGGCATTCCGGAAGTCAAGGAGAAGTTCCGCGACACCTTCGGCGTCTGAGCGCAGACTACGCATCGCCATGGCTTATGTGAAGACGGCTCTGCCCGAGGCAGGGACGCTGTCCACGCTGGGCCAGCGCTGGCGTCACCTGGACAAGTCGTCCTGGGTCTGGGTGGTGGCGATCATCGCCCTGGTATTCCTGGTGGTGAACCCGCTGGCGCGGCTGTTGATCGTCAGCTTCCAGGACGCGAGCGGCGCCTTCACGTTGGAGAACTACGTGTCGGCCTACAGCCGGCTGCGCAACCTCGAGGCGCTGGGCAATTCGCTGGTGCTGGGCGTCTCATCCGGCGTGACCTGCCTGCTGTTCGGGGTGCCCATGGCCTGGGCGCTGTCGCGCACCGACATGCCGTTCAAGGGCGTGATCTGGGTTTCGATCCTCGGCACCTTCATCATCCCGCCCTACCTCGGGGCCGTCGGCTGGATCCTGCTGGCGGGACCTAACGCCGGCTGGCTCAATCGCGCGGCGGTCGCGTTGACGGGCGCCGAGCATGGGCCCTTCAACATCTACTCGATGCCCGGACTGGTGCTGGTGGTCGCGTGCTACAGCTTCCCTTATGTCTTCGTGCTCACCAAGTCGGCGCTGGACCTGATCTCCTCCGAGATGGAGGACGCCGCCAACATCCTGGGCGCCAGCAACCTGAGGACCACCCTCCTGATCACCTTGCCGCTGGTGCTGCCCGCGATCCTGGGCGCCTTCATCCTGGTGTTCCTGGAGGCCATCGCGCTGTTCGGCTCACCCGCATTGCTGGCGTTGCCCGGCCGCTTCCACGTCGTGACGACCCAGCTGTGGCAGTTCTTCGAATTTCCGCCCAAGGTGGGCGTGGCCTCTGCCTATGCGATGCCGCTGCTGATCATCACCATCGCGCTGTTCTGGGTGCAGCGGCGCATCACCAGCCGCAAGGGCTATGTGTCGCTGACCGGCAAGGGCGGAGAGCGCCGCGAGGTGCCGTTGGGGCGGTGGAAGTGGGCGGTGCTGGCCTACTGCCTGTTCGTCTGCACGCTCTCCTTCTTCATGCCATTGGTGGTGATCTGCCAAGCCGCTTTCGCCAAGGCCTGGGGCCGCGGCTTCTCGCTGGACAACCTCACCTTCAACAACGTCTACCGCACGGTGTTCGACAACGAATTGACCCGCACGGCGACGCTGCACACTTTCCTGTACGCCGGCACGGCTTCGCTGATCGCCGTCGTGCTGGCCCTTTGCGTGGCCTACGTCGTCAACCGGGGGCTGGTCAGCAAGCAGGTCGGCAACGCGTTGAGCTTCCTGACGATGGCGCCATTCGTCGTTCCCGGGATCGTGCTGGCGATCGGCTTCTACGCGGCGTACACCCACCCGCCGCTGCTGCTGTACGGCACCGCATGGATCCTGATCCTGGCGTTCGCCACGCGGTTCCTGCCGATCGCCTTCGTGAACAGCAACGCGGCGATCCGCAGCATCAACCCGGAACTGGAGGATGCGGTGCGGGTGCTGGGCGGCAGCCGCTTCACTGCCATCTGGCACGTGGTGATGCCGCTTCTCAAGCGCAGCCTGGCCGGCGCCTTCATCCTGGTGTTCATCCCGGCCACCCGCGAGCTGAGCACGGCGATTTTCCTGTACTCGATCAACACGCAGGTATTGTCGGTGCTCCTGTTCGACAAGAGTGACGAAGGCAACTTCGAGTCGCTGGCCTCCATCGGCCTGGTGCTGGTGGTGATCACCGTCGCTCTGATCCTGGTCGGCTTCCGGCTGATGGGTCGCGACTTCATGCTGAGGAGGACGGCGGCATGAGCCGCCGGGCCGCTCCCAAGGCTCATAGCACCGCAGCACGGCGTGCGGAGGTTACCCAATGAGCAAACTGGTGCTGAGAAACGTATCGCGGACCTTCGGCAGCTACACTGCCGTGGACAACCTGAACCTGACGCTGCACGAGGGCGAACTGGTTTCGCTGCTCGGCTCCTCCGGCTGCGGCAAGACGACGACGCTGCGCATGATCGCCGGCTTCATCACGCCGACGCAGGGCACCATCGAGCTGGACGGCGAGGTGATTTCCTCGCCGCAGTCGACCCTGCCCCCGGAGAAGCGGAAGATGTCGATGATCTTCCAGAGCTACGCGATCTGGCCGAACATGACGGTGGAAGAGAACGTCGGCTTCGGCCTCAAGCTGCGCAAGGTGCCGGCCGCGGAAGCGAAGCGCCGCATCGACGAGATGCTGGAGGTGGTGCAACTCGGCCGCTTGCGCGACCGCTATCCGGCCGAGCTGAGCGGCGGCCAGCAGCAGCGCGTGGCGCTGGCGCGCTCGATGGTGGTCAAGCCGGCTATCCTGCTGCTCGACGAGCCGCTGTCGAACCTGGACGCCAACCTGCGCGAGGAGATGCGGTTCGAGATCCGCCGCCTGCACGACGAGTTCAAGATGACCATGGTCTACGTGACGCACGACCAGGCCGAGGCGATGGTCACGTCCGACCGGATCGCCGTGATGAACCAGGGCCGGATCGAGCAGATCGACGCCCCCTACGAGCTGTATCGCAATCCGAAGACAAAGTTCGTGGCCGGTTTCATAGGCCGCACCAACTTCCTGACCGGCCGCAGCCGGGCCGGCGCGGTGGATTTCGGCGGGTTCTTCATCCCGACCCGCGCGCTCGCGGCGGACGGCCATTTGCCCGATGAGGTGCAGATCTCGATCCGGCCGCAAAGCATCCACCTGCTGCGCGACAAGCCGGCGGCGTCCGACCAGCGCTGCTGCGTGGAAGGCAGCGTGCAGCGCCGCGCCTACCTGGGCGAGTCGTGGGATTACCATATCAGCTTCTCGCCCGACCTGGAGCCGATCCGAGTGACGGCCCGGCCGAGCGACGTTTTCGAAGTCGGCCAGAAGATCTACGCCGACATCGACACTTCACAAATCACCATCGTCAGCTGACAACAATCTATGCCACTTCCGCTTGAAGGCGTCCGGGTCCTGGACCTCACCAATGTCATGGCCGGCCCGTACTGCGCCATGGTGCTCGGCGACATGGGCGCCGAGGTCATCAAGATCGAGAATTTTCCCGAGGGCGACACCTCGCGGCGCTTCGAGCCCCAGGTCAACGGCGAGTCGTATTGCTTCGCCGTCCTGAACCGCAACAAGAAGAGCCTGGCGGTGGACATGAAGAATCCGCGCGGCAAGGCGATCATCATGAAGCTCGGCGAGCAGGCCGACATCGTGCTGGAAAACTTCCGGCCCGGCGTGGTGCGCAAGCTCGGGATCGACTACGACAGCTTCAAGACGCGCAATCCGGGCGTCATCTATGCGTCGATGTCGGGCTTCGGCCAGACCGGGCCGTACGGCAGGAAGGGCGGCTTCGACATCATCGCCCAGGGCATGTCCGGCATCATGATGATGACCGGCTATCCGGGCGGCCGGCCGGCCAAGGTCGGCATCGCCATGAACGACATCGCCAGCGGGGTCACGGCGTTGTACGGGATCCTCGGCGCCTACATCGGCCGGCTGCGCCACGGTGCCGGCCAGTACCTGGAAACCTCGCTGCTGGAAGCAGGGCTGGCCTGGAGCATCTGGGAGTTCGGCGCGTTCTTCGGGTCGGGCGAGATCCCGGTCGCCACGGGCACCCGCCATCGGCGCTCGGCGCCTTACCAGGCCTATCG
>JAAOZX010000352.1 GCA_012274225.1 Comamonadaceae bacterium
GACGCCGAGGTGTCGCTGACGATGAACCTGCCGGCCTACCGGAAGCTGACCGACGCCCAGCGCAACTACCTGCAAAAGCAGTTGCTGGCGCTGGAAGCCCAGAACACCTTCTGGGCCCAATACACCACCGACGAGGTGGCGCGGCAGGCCAAGGCCGGCATCGAGACCATCCAGTTCGATGCCGCCACTGCGAAGGCCTTCCGCGCCAAGGCCTATGAAGTGGCCTGGGCCAGCGCGATGAAGCAGAGCCCCGAGATCGCCGCGCGCTTCAAGCCCCTGTTCTCCAAGTGATAGCCCGGTTTTCCCGGCAGTACGGACGGCTGCTGGCCGGCCTGGCGCTGCTGGGCTGCGCCATCCTGTTCGCGATGATGGTGATCATCGTCGCCGACGTGGCCTTGCGCAATTTCGCGCTGCGCGGCTGGCCGCAGGGCCTGGCGTGGAGCAACGAGATCTCCGAGCTGATGCTCTACCTGCTGACCCTGTGCGTGGCGCCCTGGCTGTTGCGCCAGGGCCAGCATATCCGCGTCGACATCCTGCTGCAGGCCCTGCCGCGCCGGCTGGCCTGGTACTTCGAGTGGATCGCCGACGTGCTGGGCCTGGCCTGCTGTTGCGTGATTTCCTGGTACGCGGCGCAGGCCGCATGGTCCAGCTACGCCTCGGGCGCGGTGAACATCAAGACCCTGGTCACCCCGGAATGGTGGGCATTGGCGCCGCTGCCGGTGGCGTTCGTGCTGCTATCCATCGAAATGGTCTTTCGGATGATCCGGCTGGCCGAAGGTGAACGCGGCCCACGCCGCGACGCCGTGAGCGCGGCATGAGCCGCTCGGCCGTTCCGCAGGCTCATAGCACCGCAGCCCGCAGGGCGGAGGTTACCCAGTGAGCGACTGGGCCATCGCGGCCTGGTTGATGCTGGGCGGCTCCACGGTGCTGCTGTTCATCGGCATGCCGGTGGCGCTGACCTTCATCACCATCAACATCGTCGGTGCCTGGCTCTACATGGGCGGCGAGCCCGGCCTGGGCCAGCTGGCGCGCAGCAGCGTCAGCTCGATCACGGCGTTCTCGCTCACGCCGATCCCGCTGTTCGTGCTGATGGGCGAAGTGCTGTTCCACACCGGACTGGCGCTCAAGGTGATCGAGGGGATCGAGCGACTGATCCGCCGGGTGCCCGGCCGGCTGGCCGTGGTGGCCGTCGTGGCGGGAACCGTGTTCTCGGCGATCTCGGGTTCCACCATCGCCACCACTGCCATGCTGGGTTCGCTGATGCTGCCGGTGATGCTGGCCCGCGGGTACCACCCGGTGCTGGCGACCGGTCCCATCATGGCCATTGGCGCCGTGGACATGCTGATTCCACCGTCGGCACTGACGGTGCTGCTCGGATCGCTGTCGGGCATCTCGATCTCCAAATTGCTGGTCGGCGGCGTGCTGCCCGGGGTGCTGCTGTCGATCGCCTTCGTGATCTGGATCGTCATCAGTGTGCGCATCAATCCCAAGCTGGCGCCGGCGGACGACACCGGCAGCGGCCATCGCGGGTTCTCGCGCTGGCAGCCGTTCTTCGCCTATGTACTGCCCACGCTGTCGATCTTCGGCATCGTGGTCGGCGCGCTGGCCGATGGCTGGGCCACGCCGACGGAATGCGCAGCGCTCGGCGCCTTCGCCACCATGGTGCTGGCTGCGTTGTACGGGGTCCTCACGCGCCAGGCGCTGGTCAAGGCGCTGCAGGGCACCGCCGGCGTCTCCGGGATGATCCTGTTCATCATCCTGGGCGCCACCGCGTTCGCCCAGATCCTGTCCTTCTCCGGCGCCAGCAACGGCCTCGTCCAGCTGATCACCGGCCAGGGTCTGTCGACGCCGATGGTGGTCACCGGGATGATGCTCATGCTGATCTTCCTGGGCGTGTTCGTCGACCAGGTCAGCATGATGATGATCACGCTGCCGATCTTCATGCCCATCGTGCAGACCCTGGGCATCGACCCGATCTGGTTCGGCGTGATGTTCCTGATCTGCATGCAGCTCGGCCTGCTGCTGCCCCCGCACGGCCTCTTGCTGATGACGATGCGCGGCGTGGCCCCGGTCGAGGTGACGATGGCGCACATCTTCCGGGCCGTGATCCCCTATCTCTTCATGAGCCTGATCCTGCTGGCGGCGGTGTTCTGGTTTCCGCCGATCGCCACCTGGTTGCCAAAGCTGGTCGGCTGAGGCCCGCTCAGCGCTGCGCCCGGTCCTTGGCGTTCTGGGCCTCGATGCGCTCGCGCGCCGATTGCCAGTCGCCGTCGCTCCACTGCCGCAATTCGTAGAAATTGCCGCCGTTCGCCAGTGAATTGCCGCCGTCCATCATGATGCTCTGGCCCGTGAGCCAGTCGCACATCCCCGGCGCCATCAGGAAAGCGGCCAGGTGCTGCAACTCGCTCATCTGGCCCTCGCGGCCCATCGGGTTGTTGGCCTTGCTGCGCGCGCCGGGTTCCTCGCCCGGATTGAGCCGCTTGCTCATGCCTTCGGTGGGAATCTCGCCGGGGCCCACCGCGTTGAGCCGCACGCCGAACCGCGCCCACTCCACGGCGAGCGACTTGGTCATGACGTCGATGCCGGCCTTGCTCATGGCCGAAGGCACCACGTAGGGGCTGCCGTTGTCGACCCAGGTGGTGATGATGCTCATCACGTTGCGATACGGCTGGCCGGATTTCCATTGACCCGCCGTGGCCTCGCGCACCCAGCGCTTGCCCACCGCCTGGGTCACGTAGAAGGTGCCGTGGAAGACGATGTTGGCGATCGCATCGAAGCCGCGCGGCGAAAGGCTCTCGGTCGGCGAGATGAAATTGCCGGCAGCGTTGTTGACCAGCCCCGTGAGCCCGCCGGATTCCCACAAGGCCTCCACCATCTCCTCGACGCTCTGGGCCACCCGGATGTCGACCCCGAAAGTGTCGATGCGGCGCGTCGGGAACTGCTGGCGCCAGGCCGCGGCCGTTTCGTCGCAGACCGCCTGGCGCCGGCCGCAGATGGCGATGTCCGCGCCCAGCGACAGGAATTGGCTCGCCATGGCCCGGCCCAGGCCGGTGCCGCCGCCGGTCACGAGAATGCGCTGGCCCTGCATGAGGGTGGACGGGAACATGGCGATCTCCTTGGGGTAAGGAGCACCAGTCTAGCCTGCCACCGACAGCAGCAGAGGGTGCCGCCCACAGGCGCGCGGCGGCGCGGTGGCGCGGCGAGGCCGACTCAGTGATGTGCCGGCGGCGGCGTCACTTCCCAATGCTGCAGCACCCGGTCGTGGTTGTCCACGCTTTCCAGCCGGACCCGGAAGCCCCACAGCCGGGCGACGTGCTTCACCACTTCCTCAGCGCCGTTGTCCAGGGGCCGATCGTTGTGGCGGGTGTGGCGCAACGTGAGCGAACGGTCGCCGCGCAGGTTGACGTTCCAGACCTGGATGTTGGGCTCGCGCCAGTTGATGTCGTGCTGGCGCGACAGCGATTCGCGCACCCGGCGATAGCCTGCGTCGTCGTGGATGGCCGACACTTCGAGTTCCTTGCGGGTCGAATCGTCGACCACCGCGAACAGCCGCAACTCGCGCATCAGGTGTGGCGACAGGTACTGGCCGATGAAGCTCTCGTCCTTGAAGTGCCGCATCGCGTAGTCCAGCGTCTTGTGCCAATCCGAGCCCGCTATATCCGGGAACCACTGGCGGTCTTCTTCGGTCGGGTGCTCGCACATGCGGCGCAGATCGCTGAACATGCCAAAACCCAGCGCATAGGGGTTGATCCCGCTGTAGCCCGGGTGCGTCACCGGCGGCTGGAACACCACATTGGTGTGGGAGCTGAGGCACTCGATCATGAAACCGTCCGAGAGCAGGCCCTGGTCGTACATGTCATTGAGCAGCGTGTAATGCCAGAACGTGGCCCAGCCCTCGTTCATGACCTGGGTCTGGCGCTGCGGATAGAAGTACTGGGCGATCTTGCGCACGATGCGCACGATCTCGCGCTGCCAGGGCTCCAGCAGCGGCGCGTTCTTCTCGATGAAGTACAGGATGTTTTCCTGCGGCTCCTCGGGAAAGCGCCGGTGCTCCTTCTTGGACTGCTTGCCCGCGCTGCGGGGCAGCGTGCGCCACATGTCGTTGACCTGCTGCTGGAGATAGGCTTCGCGGTCCTTGCGGCGGATTTCCTCTTCGACCATCGAGATCTTCTGCGGCCGCCGGTAGCGGTCGACCCCGTAATGCATGAGCGCGTGGCAGCAGTCGAGCACCTCCTCGACTGCATCCACGCCGTGCCGCTCCTCGCACTCGCCGATGTAATCCTTGGCATAGACCAGGTAATCGACGATCGAGCTGGCATCGGTCCACATCCGGAACAGGTAGTTGCCCTTGAAGAACGAGTTGTGGCCGAAGCAGGCATGCGCCATCACCAGCGCCTGCATCGGCATGGTGTTCTCTTCCATCAGGTAGGCGATGCAGGGATCGGAGTTGATGACGATCTCGTAGGCCAGGCCCATGTGGCCGCGCCGGTAGTTCTTCTCGCTGGCGATGAACTGCTTGCCGAAGGACCAGTGCCGGTAGTTCACCGGCATGCCGACGGAGGCATAGGCGTCCAGCATCTGCTCGGCCGAGATTAGCTCGAGCTGAACCGGATAGGTGTCCAGCCCGAACCGCTGCGCGGTGCGCTTGATCTCCTCGAAATAGAGATCGATCAGGTCGAAAGTCCAGTCCGACGGGCTGGGCAGCCGCTTGCTCGCCACCGGTTTGTCGTCCGCGATGTTCATGCTGGATTCACACTCTTCTTGAACAGGTCGCGGAACACCGGAAAGATCTGCGCCGGCGTGACGATCTTCTGCATCGCAAAGTGCGGGTTGGCGTCGCGCACCCGGGTGTACTCTTCCCAAAGATTCTGGTCTTCGTCGGCCACCTGCACGTAGGCGAAATAGCGGCACAGCGGCAACAGCTTGCCGTCCAGCAACTCGCGGCACTTGGACGAATCCTGCTGCCAGTTGTCGCCGTCCGACGCCTGCGCGCCGTAGATGTTCCAGTCTTGCCCCAAGTAGCGGTCGCGGATGATCTCGTGCATCAGCGTCAGCGCGCTGGACACCACCGTGCCGCCGCTTTCGGTCGCGTGGAAGAACTCGTCCTCGGTCACCTCGGCCGCCTGGGTGTGGTGGCGGATGAAGATGACGTCGGTCTGCTGGTAGTGGCGGGTCAGGAACAGATAGAGCAGGATGAAGAAACGCTTGGCCAGGTCCTTGCGCCCCTCATCCATGGAGCCGGACACGTCCATCAGGCAGAACATCGCCGCCTTGCTGGTGGGCAGCGGCTCGCGCACCCGGTTGCGGTAGCGCAGGTCGAACGGATCGAGGAACGGCACGCGCTTGAGGCGCGCCCGCAACACCTCGATCTCGGCCTTCAGCGCCGCGATCTCGGCGGGTGGCGTGTGGTCGTGCTTCTCCAGCAGCTTCAGGTGCTCCTCGAGCTCGCGCAACTCGACGCGGGCGTCGCCGCCCATGGCGATGCGCCGGCCCAGGGCCACCCGCATCGAGCGCACCACGTGCAGGCTGGTCGGGTTGCCCTGAGAGACGAATCCGGCGCGTCGGGTCTTCCATTCCGGCGCATCCGCAAGCAACTGGGTGCGGATCAGCCGCGGCAGCGCGAGGTCGTCGAAGAAGTAGTTCATGAACTCTTCGCGCGTGATGCGGAAGACGAACTCGTCCTCGCCGGTGCCGTCGGGCGAGGCCCCGCTGCCGTTGCCGCCGCCACCGCCGCCCTCGGGCCGCGCAATCTTGTCGCCGCGCACGTATTCCTGGTTGCCCGGATGAACCATCTCGCGGGAGCCACCGGGGCCGTGGCTGAACACCGGTTCCGAGACGTCGCGCTTGGGCAGCGAAATGTCGGTGCCCTCCTCGATGTCGCGGATGCTGCGGTCGCCCACCGCCTCGCGCACCGCTTCGCGGATCTGGTCGCGGTAGCGGCGCAGGAACCGCTCCCGGTTGCCGATGGACTTGTTCTTCCCCGATAACCGGCGGTCGATGACCTGGTGCAGCATGGTCCGTTCCGGCTTGATATTGGAAGAAGTCACGGCCCTGGATTCCTATATTCGCGCGGCCACCGCGGAACCGGCTTTGCCGGGCCGCTGGTGGGCCTTGCAGGGCGCGTGGCTGCCGGAGTCAGCCACCGCTCGACCCGTCCAGACCGACGCGGGTCGGTCTGGAGCCGCGGGTCTCGCCCCCTTGAGGGGAGGCGCGCAAGGCACTTCGGGGTGGGCCACTCTTCAGGAACTCTTGCGAACGCGCAGGTACCACTCGCACAGCAGGCGGACCTGCCGGTGCGTGTAGCCCTTCTCGACCATGCGGTTGACGAAGTCTTCGTGCTTCTTCTGCTCGTCGACGCTCGCCTTTGCATTGAACGAGATCACGGGAAGGAGGTCCTCTGTGTTGGAGAACATCTTCTTCTCGATCACCGTGCGCAGCTTCTCGTAGCTGGTCCACACCGGGTTCTTGCCGGCGTTGCTGGCCCGGGCCCGCAGAACGAAATTGACGATCTCGTTGCGGAAGTCCTTGGGATTGGACAGGCCGGCCGGCTTCTCGATCTTTTCCAGCTCGGCATTGAGCGCCGAGCGGTCGAAGATCTCGCCGGTATCGGTGTCGCGGAATTCCTGGTCCTGGATCCAGAAATCGGCGTAGGTCACATAGCGGTCGAAGATGTTCTGGCCATACTCGGAGTAGGACTCCAGGTAAGCGGTCTGGATCTCCTTGCCGATGAACTCCGCGTAGCGCGCCGACAGGTGCTCCTTGATGTAGGCCAGGTATTTCTGCTCGATCTCGGGGGCGAACTGCTCACGCTCGATCTGCTGCTCCAGCACGTACATCAGGTGCACGGGGTTGGCTGCGATCTCGGTCGAGTCGAAATTGAACACCTTCGAGATGATCTTGAACGCGAAGCGCGTCGACACGCCGGTCATGCCCTCGTCCACCCCCGCGTAATCGCGGTACTCCTGGTAGCTCTTGGCCTTGGGGTCGGTGTCCTTCAGGTTCTCGCCGTCGTAGATCTGCATCTTGCTGAAGATGCTCGAATTCTCGGGCTCCTTCAGCCGGGTCAGCACCGAGAACTGGGCCATCATCTTGAGCGTGCCGGGCGCGCAAATCGCGTCCTTGAGCGACGAGTTGCGGATGAGCTTCTCGTAGATCTTCACCTCTTCGGTCACGCGCAGGCAGTACGGCACCTTGACGATGTAGATCCGGTCCAGGAAAGCCTCGTTGTTCTTGTTGTTCTTGAACGCCTTCCACTCGCTCTCGTTCGAGTGGGCCATCACGATGCCGTCGAACGGGATCGCGCCGAAGCCTTCGGTGCCCTTGAAGTTGCCTTCCTGGGTGGCCGTCAACAGCGGGTGCAGCACCTTGATCGGCGCCTTGAACATTTCGACGAATTCCAGCAGCCCCTGGTTGGCCAGGCACAGGCCGCCGGAGTAGCTGTAGGCGTCCGGGTCGTCCTGGGCGAAGGTCTCGAGCTTGCGGATGTCGATCTTGCCGACCAGCGAGGAAATGTCCTGGTTGTTTTCGTCACCCGGCTCGGTCTTGGCGATCCCGCACTGCCGCAGAATGGACGGGAAACGCTTGACGACCCGAAACTTGCGGATGTCGCCGCCGAATTCCTCCAGCCGCTTCACGGCCCAGGGCGACATGATGCGCTGCAGGTAGCGCGGCGCGATGCCGTACTGCTGCTGCAGCAACGGCGCGTCCTCGGCATTGTTGAACAGACCGAGCGGCGACTCGTTCACCGGCGACCCCTTGAGGGCGTAGAACGGCACCTGCTCCATCAGAGCTTTCAGGCGCTCGGCAATGGATGACTTGCCGCCGCCCACCGGCCCCAGCAGGTACAGGATCTGCTTTTTCTCTTCCAGGCCCTGGGCCGCGTGGCGAAAGCAGGCGACCACCTGTTCGATCGGCTCTTCCAGCCCGTAAAAATCCTTGAACGCGGGGTAGATCCGCACCATCTTGTTGCCGAAGATGCGCGACAGGCGCTGGTCGTGCCGGGTGTCGACCACCTCGGGTTCGCCGATCGCCTTGAGCATGCGCTCGGCGGCGGTAGCGTAGGCGATCGGGTCGCGCTTGCAAAGATCGAGGTATTCCTCGAGCGATAACTCTTCCTCGCGTGTCTGTTCGTAACGCGCCAGGAAATTTCGGACTACATCCATGGAACCTCCTTCCATAAGGTGGCATACAGAGGACCTCAGCGATCGACCTCTCGTTTCCCACTTTACCGCACCGAATGCTTGTGTGAAACGTCACAAGTTGTAGGTCGACTTCTGGGTTCAGTGTAGGCCCATGATGGATGAGAAGTCACTCTAGAAGTTTCTAGGGAATACGCTGGTGGACAGACGGCGAATTTTCTTCGCCGATGTGTTGCGCGTTGGACGAAAACCGCGCTCAATGGCCGGCGCGGGTTGCCACGTCCCCTGAAGGGGCATCCGGCCGGTCAATGGATCTCGGGTTCGCCGCCGGCGGCGACGCTCGACTTCCCGGTTTCCAGGAAATCGAAGTCGCAGCCGGTGTCGGCCTGCTGGATGTGCTTGAGATAAAGCAGGCCGTAGCCGCGCGTGAACTTGGGCGCCGGCTCCCGCCAGGCCGCTTTGCGCCTTGCCAGTTCGTCGCCGGCCACCAGCAGGTTGATGCTGCGGGCGTCGACATCGAGCTCGATCAGGTCGCCCTCGCGCACCAGCGCCAGCGGGCCGCCCACGTGCGACTCGGGCGTCACGTGCAGCACGCAGGCGCCGTAGCTGGTGCCGCTCATCCGCGCGTCGCTGACGCGCACCATGTCGCGCACGCCCTGCTTCAAAAGTTTCTGCGGAATCGGCAACTGGCCCCACTCCGGCATGCCGGGCGCGCCCTGCGGCCCGGCGCTTTGCAGCACGATCACGCTGTCTTTCGTCACCGCCAGCGCCGGGTCGTCGATGCGGGCCGCCATCTCGTTGTAGTCCTTGAACACCACGGCCGGACCGCGGTGCTTGCGCAATCGCGGCTCCATCGCCGCCGGCTTGATGATCGCGCCGCCGGGCGCCAGGTTGCCGGTCAGCACCGCCAGGCCCGAGTTGGCCACCAGCGGATTGGTTCGCGGCCGGATCACGTCGTCGTTGTAGACCTTGGCATTGGCGATGCCCTCCCCCAGGGTCTGACCGTTGCAGGTCCGCTGCGAGAGATCGAGCAGGTCGCCGAGTTGCCCCAGGAAGGCGCGCAAGCCGCCGGCGTAGAAGAAGTCTTCCATCAGGTACTTGCCGCTCGGCCTCAAGTTGGCGAGCACCGGCGTCTTGCGCGCCAGCGCATCGAAGCGGTGGATGTCCAGGGCGATGCCGGCGCGCCGCGCCATCGCGATCAGGTGGACGATGGCATTGGTGGAACCGCCCAGCCCCAACACTGCCGTCACCGCGTTGTCGAACGAAGCCGGCGTCAGGATGTCGGAGGGCTTCAGGTCCTCCCACACCATGTCGACGATCCGCTTGCCGGTCAGCGTGGCCATTTGCGCGTGGCGCGAATCGGGCGCTGGAATCGAGGCCGCGCCCGGCAGGGTCAGCCCCAGCACTTCGGTGGCGCTGGTCATGGTGCTGGCCGTGCCCATGGTCATGCAGTGGCCGGGCGAGCGGGCGATGCCGTTCTCCACCTCCTGCCAGTCCTGCTCGTCGATGTTGCCGGCCCGCAGCTCGGCCCAGTACTTCCAGGTGTCCGAGCCGGAGCCGAGGAACTGGCCCTTGTAGTCGCCGCGCAGCATCGGCCCGGCCGGCAGGAAGATGGCCGGCAGGTCCATCGAGATCGCGCCCATCACCAGGGCCGGCGTGGTCTTGTCGCAGCCGCCCATCAGCACGCACCCGTCGGCCGGGTAGGAGCGCAGGAGTTCCTCGCATTCCATCGCCAGCAGGTTGCGGTACAGCATGGTGGTCGGCTTCTGGAACGGCTCCGACAGCGAGATCGCCGGCATTTCCACCGGAAACCCGCCGGCCTGCCAGATGCCACGCTTCACTTCTTCCACCCGCTGCTTGAAGTGGGTGTGGCAGGGATTGATGTCGCTCCAGGTATTGATGATCGCGATCACCGGTTTGCCGGCATAGTCGCTGCGGTGGAAACCCATCTGTGCCGTACGCGAGCGGTGGCCGAACGAGCGCATGTCCTTCACGCCGTACCAGCGGTGCGAGCGGAGTTCCTCGGGTTTTTTGCGCGGCGGTTGGTTCATTGCAGCGTCTCTATGTTAACTGCTGGTACGAGCGTCCGACGATGCGGGTCGGCGCGGATCGGACGGGAAAACGCTCTGGCCCGCGTCGACGGCCGCAGCTAGGCTGGTCGACAGGACGAGAAGCACACCCATGAACAAGACAGCCTCAAGGAGCCCGGAGGCCAGCCAATGTCAACGTGGTCATCCTGCCGCCGGCCCGAGTGCCCGACGTCGCCCTCCTCTTCGCCACCTCCGGCTGATTCATGGAGGGCCTGGGCCGGTTCGGCGGCGCCGGCGCGACCATCGATTGGCCCGGATCCCGACGAGCCGGCTTTGCCTTAACCTCTCGGATCTTGCATCGTCTTTGTCGCGGCCCGGCGGTTCACGCCGCGCCGCAACCGCTTCGCCACAGGAGTTCCTCATGGCTCTTTCGTCCTCCCTGTCCGCCCTGGCCGTGCCCGACTTGCACGGCAAAGTCGCGCTGGTCACGGGCGCCAGCACCGGCATCGGCGCGGCAGTGGCCCGCGCCTTCGGTGCCCAGGGCATGAAGGTCGCCGTTCACTACAACCAGTCGCAGGACCCCGCCGAGCAGGTCGCAACCGACATCGAGGCCGCCGGCGGCCAGGCACGATTGGTCAGGGCCGACGTCCGCGACAGCTCGGCCATCCGGCAGGCTGTCGCCCAGGTGCTGCAGGACTTCGGCCAGATCGACGTGCTGATCAACAACGCCGGCGGCCTGGTGC
>JAAOZX010000353.1 GCA_012274225.1 Comamonadaceae bacterium
CCAGCGGCGTCGGCACCAGCGCGGCGAATTCGGCGGCGCCCGGCTTGAAATGATCGTAGACGCGCAACAGGTCGGCGTCGCCGGCCTTCACTTCGCCCTCCACGCGCTGCCAGCGGCTGGCCCGGCTCTTGAGGTCGGCCACCCGCACGATGTCGTCGAACGCCATCCACAGCGCCAGCCAGCGCGCCAACTCGCGTGTGATGGCGAAATCATGGGTCGCTTGCGGGTCGCTGTCGCGCTCGGCTTCCAGCACCGCGCGCATGCGCTGCAGGTACAGCTCGCCGTAGGCGCGGTCCTGGTACTCCAGCATGCGGGCGTGGCCCAGGGCCAGCATGTCGTGCACGGCGGGCGGGAACCCGGCGGCCAGGGCGGGCGCCTGGCGCGCGCCCTTCTTATGCAGTTCGGTGTCGCTCCCTGACGCCGCGATCTCCACCGCTGCGGTCAGCGCTTGCGCTGAGTCCGCCCCGCACTGCACAAGCTCGAAGCCACGCGCGAACCCGCGCAGGCTGGCTTCGGCGGATGGGCCGCCGCCGGCGCGCACCACGCTTTCATAGTGTTCGCGGGCAAACGGAAGCAATCCGCTGCCGGCGATGGCGCCGAGCATCACGGCGCTGACCACCGTGCCGCAACGCCGGGCCTCGGCCGCCATGTCGAACACATGGTGCTCGCGGCTGAAGGCTTCGACCACATTCAGCAGGTCGGCACTGTCGGCGCGGCCGTCGCCCAGTTGCATCCGCTCCTGGGTCGTGAAGATGCGGCTGGACGAGGTGATGACCAGCGTGCGGTCCGGCGTGCTCAGGCCGTTGGCGATCTGCCGGGTGGTCTCCAGCAGCTCCGAGGAGACCATCGCATCGAGTGCGCCGGGCACCGGATTCAGGCTGAAAACCGGCTGTCGGCCCTGCAACAGCACCATCGCCAGCGGGAACACTTCCAGGTAATAGGTGGTGGCGCCGGTGCGCTGCGCCACGCCGGGAATCGACGTGCTCTGTGCGGCGAAGCCGGCTTCCCGCGCGATGTCCACCAGCCATTGGGTCAGCACGCCGCCACCTTCGCCGCCGAGGGCGCAGATGAGAAGGGTGATGGGTTTCACTACGTTCACCTTGAGTCAGTCGGGGACAGATTGAAGTGTTGAGGACAGAGCAAAATTGCTGCGCAATTCTTGATCTGTCCCACAAGGGCATTCGAATGATCTGTCCCGCAAAGTTTCATGATTGCAATGCGCGCACGAAGGTCCCGCGCATGCCGGCGAGAAGGCGTTCGTGCCAGTTCGGGTTCTGGATCACCTCGGCCCGGTAGAAACTGGGGCACAGCGTCGCCGCCTGCGCGTTCTCGCCGCACAGGCCGCAGCCGACGCAGCCGTCGATCACCGTGGCCACCGGGTCGACTTTCAGCGGATCGGGGTTGTCCTTGAGCGTCAGCGTCGGGCAGCCCGACAGGCGGATGCAGGCATGGTCGCCGTTGCACACATCCTCGTCGACGCCGTACTTCACCCGCAGCACCCGCTTGCCCTTTTTCAGCAGGCTGGCGATCCAGGGTTTGATCCGGCGTTGCCGCTCCAGCTGGCACTCGCCCTCCGCGATGATCACCTTCAGGCCGTTGAAGTCGCTGGTGAAAGCCTCCTTCAGCGTGGCGCGCATCTTGTCGACGCGGTAGCTGTGCACGGTGCGCAGCCACTGCACGCCCAGCCCCTGCAGCGTGGACTCGATGCGGGTGTTGGTGTGGGTCAGGCTTTGCATCCCGGCATCGGCCATTTCGCGGGACGCCGCCTCCGGCGTCGAGATCAGGTTCTGGGTGCCGGTGGCCGACGAGTAGCCGTTCTTGAAGATCAGCAGCACCGCGTCGTCGTGATTGAACAGGGCGCTCTGCACGCCGGTCAGCAGGCCGTTGTGCCAGAAGCCGCCGTCGCCCATGATGGCCAGGGTGCGCCGCTGCATCATCGGCGAAACCCCGGCTCGGCTGGCCAGGCTCATGCCGTAGCCCAGGATCGAATGGCCCATCGCGAACGGCTCGAAAGTGCCGAAGGCATGGCAGCCGATGTCGGCGGCGATGTGCACAGCCCCGATGTCCTGCTGCGCCAGTTTGAGCGCGGAAAACACCGGCCGCTCGGGGCAGCCGATGCAAAAGCTGGGCGGCCGGATCGGCAGCGGCTGCGCGAGCTGCGCCGCCACCGCGGAGCGCCGCTCGCGGTTGCCGGCGAGCCAGCGTTTCGCCGACTCGATCGCGGGGCCCGGCAGGTAACTGGCGGCGAATTGCGTCAAGCCCTGCGTCAGCACCTCGACGCTGTACTCGCCGGCGGCGGGCAACAGGTCCTTGCCGTGCAGGCGCGTCTGGATGTCGCGCCGACGCAGGATGGTGGCGATCTCCTGCTCGATGTATTCGGGCTGGCCTTCCTCCACCACCAGCACTGCGCGCTGGACAGCGCAGAACGCCGCGATCTGCTCGGGCACCAGCGGGCAGGTGACGTTGAGCACCAGCAGCGGGACGTCGCTGGCGCCGAAGGCATCGGCAAGCTCCAGTTGCTGCAGGCTGCGGACGAGCGAGTTGTACAGGCCGCCTTGCACGATGATGCCCAGATCCTGATGCTTGCCGGGCATCAGCTCATTGAGGCGGTTGTCCACGATGTACTGCCGCGCCGCCGGGATGCGTTCTTCGCCCTTGAGCTTTTCCTGGCGGAAGGTCGCCGGCGGATGCGCGAGGCGGGCGTAGTCGAAGCCGGCCGGGTTCTCCATCAGCGCGCGCGTGGAGATCGCCGGTGACCGGTTGTCCCTGGCCTCGAAGCTGCCACGCACATGGCAGGCGCGGATGCGCAGTTCCAGGATGCACGGCATGTTGGACGCCTCGGAGAGGCGAAAGCCCTCCTCGACCATGCGCACCATCACGCCCAGGTCGGGCCGCGGGTCCAGCAGGCACATCGTCGATTTGAGCGCGTAGGCGTGCGTGCGCTCCTGGATCACCGAGGCGCCTTCGCCGTAGTCTTCGCCGACCACGATCAGCGCGCCGCCCTTCACGCCTGGGGACGACAAGTTGGACAGCGCGTCCGACGCCACGTTGGTGCCGACTATCGACTTCCAGGTGACGGCGCCGCGCAGCGGATAGTGGATCGACGCACCCAGCATCGCGGCGGCCGACGCTTCGTTGGCACACGCTTCCACGTGCACGCCCAGCTCGTCCATATAGGGTTTGGCCTGGACCATCACGTCCAGCAGGTGCGACACCGGCGCACCCTGGTAGCCCCCCACGTAGGCCACCCCTGATTGCAGCAGGGCCTTTGTGATGGCGAGGATGCCCTCACCATGAAAGGTCTGCCCGGCGCCCAGGCGCAGTGTCTCGATCTCGTGACTGAATGAAACTTCCATGCCGACCTGTAGTGCCGGGCGGGTTGCCCGGCGGTCTCGCAGTGTGGGGCAAAGCCACCCGTTCATCAATGCAAGCCACCGGCTATCCGTCATGAATCCCATTCATGAGGAGCGCGGCCATTCACGGCTGGGGACTAGGGATTGTGCTAGGTCAGCCATGGTCCGACCCCTGCTCTACTTCGACCGGCGATTCACCGCCACAAGGAGAGGAAACATGTCCATGACTTCCATTGCAAGCGCGCGCGCGGCACTGGTACGTGCCGCGCTCGGCATCGCGTGCGCGGGCGTGCTGGCCACCACCGCCCACGCACAACTCAAGAGCTACGACTCCACCAAGAAGGATTTCTGGGCCAAGCCACCGCCGGACTGGTTCCTGGGCGACGAGACACAGGCGCAGAAGGGGCTGGCCCCCGATGCGTCTCCGGCGCTGCCGGCGTCGGAGGCCGATCTGGAAAAGAATCTCAAGGCCATTAAGCTGCCGAAGGGCTTCAAGATCAGCGTCTATGCCAGCGGCGTGAACAGCGCGCGGCAGATGGCCTGGGGCGACAAGGGCACGCTGTTCGTCGGCTCGTTCGGCGTCGGCACCGTCTACGCCATCGTCGACAAGGACGGCAAGAAGGAAGTCAAGCCCATCCTCAAGGGACTGAAGATGCCAACCGGCGTCGCCTTCCGCGATGGCGCGCTCTACGTCGTCGACATCGACAAGATCCTGAAGTACGAGAACGCCGAGGCCAACCTCGACAAGATGCCGGAGCCCAAGGTCGTCTATGACGACATGCCGCCCTACGTCCCGCATGGCTGGAAGTACCTGACCTTCGACAAGGAAGGTTGGCTCTACGTGCCGTTCGGGCCGCCGTGCAACATCTGCTTGCCGCCCACCGGCCTGTCGCAGGTGCGCCGCGTCAACCCGGCGACCGGCGAGGCCGAGCTGATGGCGATCGGGGTGCGCAACAGCGTGGGCGGCGACATCGACCCGCGCACCGGCGACTACTGGTTCACCGAGAACGCGCGCGACTGGGTCAGCGACGACCTGCCGAGCGACAAGCTCAACCACATTGCCAAGCAAGGCGCTCACTACGGCTACCCGTACTGCCACCAGGGCAACCTGCTCGACCCCAAGTACGGCAAGGGCCACAAGTGCTCGGACTTCACGCCGCCCGTCCTCAACCTCGGCGCGCACGTCGCGCCGCTGGGCATGAAGTTCTACACCGGCACCCAGTTCCCGGCTGACTACAAGAACAACATCCTCATTGCCGAGCACGGCTCGTGGAACCGCCACAAGTACCAGGGCGCACGCATCATGCGCGTGATAACCGACCCGCAGGGCAAGAACGTCAAGCAGGAGGTGTTCGCCTCCGGCTGGCTCTCCGGTGACAAGAGCTTCAGCGGACGGCCGGCGGACATCGTGCTGGCGAAGGACGGCTCCATCATGGTCGCTGACGACTGGGCCGGTGCCATCTACCGCATCAGCTAC
This sequence comes from Comamonadaceae bacterium, assembly GCA_012274225.1. Lineage (GTDB taxonomy): Bacteria > Pseudomonadota > Gammaproteobacteria > Burkholderiales > Burkholderiaceae_C > Ramlibacter. Next base: position 4,831 of record JAAOZX010000353.1, read on the forward strand.
TCTAAATAACTCAGAAAATCGCTTCGGCGATTTTCTGAGTTGGCTTCAATTAGTGTGGACAGGACCGGCAGAGCCGGATCCTGCCCACAGGAGGGACCGCACTGCGCGTTGCTCCGAGCGGTCCACGTGCAAGGATGCGGTGACCCGCGGCCCGCGCAACCCGGCGGGCCTTTTTGTTGGTACCTTCCAGACCCATGATGCTGAAACTATTGCTCATCGCAGCGGGCTGGCTCGCCGCTGGCGCGGCCACGGCGGCCGTCGACCTGGCGGCCGGCAAGGCCAAGGCCGAGACCTGCGCGCCCTGCCATGGGCCGGCCGGCATCTCGCAGATGGCCGGGACGCCGTCGCTGGCGGGCCAGCCCGACGGCTTCCTGCAGTGGCAATTGGTGTTCTTTCGCGCCGGCACCCGCAAGAACCCGCTCATGCAGCCGATGGCGGCGACGCTCAAGGACGACGACATCCGCAACCTGGCCGCTTATTTCGCGGCGCAGCCGCCGCCGCGAGTGGATGCGTCGGTCAAGGCGGACGAGGGCCTGGCCGCAGCCGGTCGCAAGGTGGCCCAGGGCAATCGGTGCACCTCCTGCCACAAGGACGACTTTTCCGGCACCCAGGCGACGCCTCGCGTTGCTGCCCAGAGAGAGGATTACCTGCTCAAGGCCTTGCGCGACTTCAAGTCCGGACAGCGCGTCGGCGGCGGCGTCGCCGCGATGGCGGACGTGGTCTATCCTCTGACCGACGACGACCTGCGCGCCCTGGCCCACTACCTGTCCCATCTGCCCTCGTAACTGCGGTCGCCGGCCGCGATCGGCGGCGCCACCGTTTGCTCCGGATGCAACTCAAGGACATCGATCTCAACCTGCTGCGCCTGTTCGATGCCGTCTACCGGCAGCGCAACGTCAGCCGCGCGGCCGAATCGCTGGAGCTCACCCAGCCGGCCGCCAGCCACGGACTGACCCGGCTGCGACTGCTGATCCAGGATCCCTTGTTCGTCCGCATCCCCGGCGGGGTGCAGCCCACGCCCAAGGCCGACCGGCTGGCGCAAGCCGTGCGCCAGGCCCTGGCCACGCTGGAGGACGCGCTCAACGAATCGGCCGGCTTCGATCCGCTGCGCTCGCGCAAGATCTTCCGCATCCACATGAGCGACATCGGCGAAGGCCGCTTCCTGCCGCCGCTGATGACCGCTTTGCGCGAGCGGGCACCGGGCGTTCGCCTCGAGACCATGCCGCTGCCGCGCAAGGAGATCGCCGACGCGCTGGACAGCGGCCGCATCGACTTCGCCTTCGGCTTCCTGCCCTCGGTCAAGGAAACGCAGCGGGTGCAGTTGATCAAGGACCGCTATGTGGTGCTGCTGCGCAAGGGCCATCCCTTTACCCGCCGGCGCAGCACCGCCGTGCCTTTGATGGAGCGACTGCGCGAGCTGGAGTTCGTCGCGGTGCGCAGCCACGCCGACACCTTGCGTATCCTGCAGGGCTCGCAACTGGAGCAGCGGGTGCGTCTGACGGCGGAACACTTCATGGTGCTGCCGGACATCGTTCGGGCCACCGACCTGGCGGTGGTGATGCCACGCAACATCGCGCGCGGTTTTGCCCGCGACGGCGGCTATGCCATCGTCGAGCCCGGTTTCGCGCTGCGCGACTTCACGGTGTCGCTGCACTGGAGCCGGCGCTTCGAGGCCGAACCCGGCAACCGCTGGATGCGCGAGCTGATCGAGGAATTGTTCAGGGAACGGTGACCGTTTCCGGGCGTCCATTCCTTCACTGCCTGGCCGCGGCCGCAAGCGGTCCATTGTTGTGTATCCTCGCCGGATGAGCATGGATCAGCCGTGGCCGTGACCAACCTCCCAACCGGTGGCGCCGGCTCGTTCCTGCTCCGCGCACTGGCACTGGCGCTTTCCTGTGCCCTGGCCTCGCCCGGCGTGGCACAGCAAGCGCCGGCCAGCCCACCGGCTGCGGGCGACAACCGCAGTGTCGATGAACTGGTTCAGGCCGCCCGGCAAGCGGCGAGCACCGATCGCAATCGGGAGTCAGCCGACCTGTTCGCACTGGCGATCGCCCGCGCGCCGCAGCGGCGGCGCGAACTGCTCCGCGAATACGCCGACCAATTGACTTTTTCCGATCGGTCGGCGGCCGCTGTGCCGCTGTATCGCGAACTGCTGACGCCCCAGCCGTCGCCGGGCGAGCGCCTGCGCGTGTTGAGCGGCCTGGGCCTGGCCTTGCTGTGGTCCGACCGGCCGAGCGAGGCCCGGCCGATCTACGAGCAAATAGTTCGTGAGCAGCCCGACAACCGCGAGGCGGCTCGCAACCTGGGCCGTGCCATCACCTGGAGCGGCAAGCAGCGCGAGGCCGCCCGTTACCTGGAAGCGCTGTTGCTGGCGCACCCCGATGACGACGAGGCCCGCGTCATGCTGGCGCAGGCGCATGCCTGGATGGGACGCAACGACCTGGCGCGGCGCGACTTGCGCGGCAAGGCGGTCGAGCGCGACGACGCCAAGCGCGTGCTGGAGAACTTGAACTGGGCGACCGACCCGCGCACCCGATTGGAACTGCAGAAGTCGACCCAATCCGACAATCTCGACATCACCGGCAGCCGGTTCAAGCAGGAGTTTTCATTCAACGAAGGCCGGGGCACCGGCGAGGTTCGCGCCGAACACATCGATTTCCGGCTCCAGGACGGCAGCGACGACGCCATCGTCAACCGGATCTTCCTGCACGGGCGTTACCGCTTCGACGACAGCTGGGAACTCAACGCCGAGGCGGCCCCCGAGCGGGTCGCGCCGCGGGGCAGCCCGGTGACCCAGCACCCGGTCTATTCGGCCTGGCTCACCTGGTGGCCGGGCGACTCGCTGCGCTTGGACCTCAGCACCAACCAGGCCAGTTTCGACAACCTCAAGTCGCTGCGGCTGGGGCTGTTGGCGCGCATGTATGCGCTGTCCACCGACATCACCCCCAATGAGCGCCAGCGCTACAAGGCGCGGGTCGAATACGGCGACTACTCGGACGGCAACCAGCGCAGCGCCGCGCAGATGGAAGGCGAGTACCGGGTGCGGACCCA
>JAAOZX010000354.1 GCA_012274225.1 Comamonadaceae bacterium
CGCGAGATGATGCGCAACTGGGAAACGCGGCTCAACCATTACTTGCGCCACGGCAAGGCGCTGCCCGCCGGTGGCGGTTAGGCATGCAACTGGCACCCTGGCTCGTCCTGCTGGCTGAGTTGGCGGCAGTCGCGCCGGTCGTGGCCGGGCCGTCCGAGTGCCCGATAGCCGGAGAGAAGATTCACTGGATCGCCGACTACTGCATGGCCCTGCTGGAAACGGACGACGAGATCCCGGCGAGCCCCTGCATAGCCTGGGAACTCGGGAAGGCGCCCACTGGCGATTGCGCGGCCAAGCGCCACTACAAGCGGGCCCTGTGTGAGCGAAGCATTCGACTCGGCCAAAGACGCGACGACATGGAAGGCTGCCTGGCCGATCCGGACTTCGTCGGCGCCACCGTGCGCAGGGGCGGCGTCGGCGGCCGTTGATCGCTCGCGACGGTAAACTGCAGGCCTCATGCAAATCAGACTCGACGATCTCTCCGGGCCGGAGATCCGCGCGCTGCTCGACGAACATCTGCGCGACATGGCCCTGCTGTCACCGCCCGAGAGCGTGCATGCGCTGGATCTGGACGGCTTGCGCGCCCCCGAGATCACTTTCTGGACGGCCTGGACCAACGGCGACTTGATGGGTTGCGGCGCGCTCAAGGAGCTGGACCCGCGGCATGGCGAGATCAAGTCGATGAGGACCTCCGTGGCGCATCGCCGGCGCGGCGTTGCGCGGGCCATCCTCCGGCACATCATCCAGGAAGCCGAGAAGCGCTCCTACAGCCGCCTGAGCCTGGAGACCGGTTCGATGGACGGATTCCAGCCGGCGCAGCAGCTGTACCAGAGCTTCGGCTTTGCCTATTGCCTGCCGTTCGCCGACTACGAGAACGATCCGAACAGCGTCTTCATGACCAAGTTGCTCTGAGACGAGCAGGGCGCCAGATGCCAAGAGTCGGACTCGTCGGCGGCCTCGGGCCCGAATCCACCATCGACTACTACCGTCGGATCCTCGAGGCCTGGGAGCGGCTCGATCCGGCCAGCACGCCGTCCATCGTGATCGACAGCCTCGATGTGGCGACCGCGCTGCGCCTGGTCGAACGCGACCGGCCGGCGCTCGCCGGCTACTTGCTCGCGTCGCTGGTCCGGCTGGCGGGTGCCGGGGTCGACTTTGCGGCGATGACCGCCAACACGCCGCACATTGTCTTCGACGAGCTCGCGGCCCGGTCGCCGGTTCCGCTGGTGAGCATCGTGGAGGTCTGCGCCGATGAGGCCGGGCAGCGCGGCCTGCGCCGGCCGGCGTTGCTGGGCACGCGGTTCACGATGGAGGCGGATTTCTTTCCCACGGTGTTCGCACGGCGCGGCATCGAGGTGGTGTCGCCAAGCGAGCAGGACCGGTCCTGGGTGCACGAGCGCTATGTGGGCGAGCTGCTCAAGGGCGACTTCCGCGTCGAAACCCGGCGGCAGATCGTGGCGCTGGTCGAGCGCCTGCGGTTGGAAGAGGGCGTCGACGGTGTCATTCTCGGCGGGACCGAGCTGCCGCTCTTGCTGCCCGGAGCCGAGATCGCCGGCCTGCCGGCCCTCGACACCACGGCGCTGCACGTGGCGGCGATCGTCGCGCGCCTGCGGCAGGGAAACGTGGTGCCATGATCAACTTTTCCTACGGTTCCAACATGCTGGAGCGGCGACTGCAGGAGCGCGCGCCGTCGGCACGGGCCATCGCCACCGGGGTGCTCAAGGGCCACGCGCTGCGCTGGCACAAGGTCGGCCGCGATCACTCGGGCAAGTGCGATGCGTTCGCAACCGGCAACGATGCGGACGCGGTGTACGGCGTTCTCTACGACATCTCGGGTGAGGATAAGCCTTCACTCGACGCGGCGGAGGGCCTGGGCGCAGGGTACGAGGAGCAGGAAGTCGGGATTCACACCGACACGGGGGTGGTTCGGGCACACCTCTACTACGCCACGCACATCGGTCCCGCCATGGTTCCGTTTGCCTGGTACAAGGCGCTGGTCGTCGCCGGCGCGAAGCAGCACGCGCTGCCGGCCGCATACGTCGATCGCCTGATCGCCACCCCTTCCATGCCCGACCCGGATGCCGCGCGGACCCGACTGAACGAGAGGCTGTTGAACGAAGGGGAGCGCTGACCATGAAAGCCAAATCACTGTCCGACACCTGGGAGCGCGGCAGCCCCTACGAGCGGTACGTGGGCCGATGGAGTCGACGCATCGCGCCGCCGTTCCTGTCGTGGTTGAACGTTCCGGCCGGCCGGCGCTGGCTCGACGTGGGATGCGGCACGGGTGCCTTGTGCGCCACCATCGCGGACCGCTGCGCTCCCGCGTTGGTCGCCGGCGTCGAGCCTTCCGAAGGATTCCTGAAGACAGCGAAAGAAAATCTCGGGAGCCGCATCGCCTTCCACGTGGGCAGCGCGACGGCGATTCCGCTGGCCGACGCATCGGTGGACGTGGTGGTCTCGGGGCTGATGCTGAATTTCGTCGACGATCAACCGGCCGCGCTCGTCGAAATGGCGCGGGTGACCGGCGAGGGTGGCGTGATCGCGGCCTATGTGTGGGACTACTCCGGCAAGATGGAACTGATGCGTCTGTTCTGGGATGCGGCGGTCGAGCTCGACCCGGCTGCCGCGAAGCTGGATGAAGGCCCGCGCTTTCCGCTGTGCCATCCGGAAGCGCTGGAGCAGTTGTTCAAGGACGCGGGACTGGGCGGCGTCGAGGCCCGTGCCATCGACGTTGCCACGCCCTTCGCGAACTTCGACGACTACTGGCAGCCATTCCTCGGTGGTCAGGGACCCGCACCGGCCTACGCCATGTCGCTCGACGAGAGTGACCGGCTGCGGCTGAGAGAGCGACTGCGCGAGCGCATCCCGTCGCAGGCCAGCGGAGCGATCTCGCTGATCGCAAGGGCCTGGGCGGTTCGTGCTACCGTGGCCTCCCGTCGATAACCAAGCATGCTGGAATCGCCATGACCCGACAACTCATCAGCTCCGGATCAACTTTCGAAGAACAGATCGGCTATTCGCGGGCCGTGGTCGACGGCGCATGGGTGTTCGTATCGGGCACCACCGGCTTCGATTACGCGACCATGACGCTGGCCGACGGCCTTCTCGGCCAGGCCGAGCAATGCTTCAGGAACATCGATGCCGCGCTGCGCCAGGCCGGCTCGGGCCTGTCCGACATCGTCCGCGTCACCTACATCCTTCCGAACGCAGCCGAGTTCCCGGAGTGCTGGCCAATCCTGCGCAAGTACCTGGGCGAGATTCGCCCGGCCGCGACCATGATCTCCGCTGGACTGGTGGACCCCCGGATGCGCATCGAGATCGAGGTCACGGCGCGCAGGCGCTAGCCGACCCGGCCGGTCTTGCCCAGGTTGCGTCATGGACAAGCCCAGACTCCGCGTCGGCCAGCCGATCACACCCGAACAGTTCGACGAATTGACCGACGAGCAGCTCGAGCGACTGGTGCCAAAGGCCTACCGCGAGTTTTTCCCGGGCAAAAACTTCTGTGCCGACGGGCATTTCTACCTGCACGACGGCACTGCCTGGAGCTTCTTCCGTGGCGGCTTCCTGGATGAGTAGCGCGGTCGCAGTAACCTGATCAAGTATGGACTGCATGTGCTCGCGGGGGAATCCGCGTGGACTTGGCCTTGGGTCAAGGTTTTTATCGAGCCGTTGCCTATTGTTTTCTTGAGCCGCCGTTGATGGTGGCGTGGGAAAACATGCAATGGCCTCCTTCTATCTCATCCGCGCGGCGTCGGCCGCCGCCACGTTGTTCCTGGCATGCGCAGTTCAGGCAGCCTTACCGGACTCGGCCGTTTCAGGCGAGCAATCCGACATGATTTCGCGGGGCGAGTATGTGGCGCGCCTGGGTGACTGTGTTGCCTGCCACACGGCAGCCAAAGGCAAATTGATGGCCGGTGGTCTCGCGCTCAAGACGCCGTTGGGCACACTGTATTCGACCAACATCACGCCGGATGCGGCCACCGGCATCGGCAACTATTCGTTCGAGCAATTCGTGCGGGCCATGCGCATGGGAGTCGCGGCGGACGGGCACAACCTTTATTCCGCCATGCCCTACCCATCCTATGCCAAGCTGCCCGAACCCGACATGCGGGCACTGTATGCGTACCTCACCCGGGGTCTGGCGCCGGTGAGTCAACCCAACAAGCTGGCCGACATGGCTTGGCCGTTCAGCATGCGCTGGGGCCTGTCGCTGTGGAACTGGGCTTTCCTCGACGACACGCCGTTCAAGCCGGATGCCAGCCACGATGCCGCCTGGAACCGCGGCGCCTATCTGGTTCAAGGGCTGGGCCATTGCGGTGCCTGCCACACGCCGCGCGGCATCGCCTTCCAGGAAAAGGCCATGACACAGGAGGGCCGCGGCGGCGGGTCGTATCTGGCCGGCGAAACCGTCGATGCCTGGCGCGCGCCGAGCCTGCGAAACCTGTGGACCGTCCCGGACACGGTCGTGATGCTCAAGACCGGGCAGAACCGCTTCGGAAGCGTTTCCGGCAGCATGGTCGAGGTTATCCACAACAGCACCCAGCATTTCAGCGATTCGGACCTCATTGCCATCGCGGGCTATCTGAAATCCCTGCCCGCCGGCAAGGACGAGGTGCCGATGCCCGCGCTTCCGGGTCGTGACGAGCCAGCGATTCTGCCAGCCAAGCTGTTCACAACGCCGGGCGGCCTGGGATATGTTCAGTTCTGCGTCGATTGCCACCGCCTGGACGGAAACGGCGTCAAAGACATCTTCCCGCCGCTGACACGCAACGCCACAGTCGCCTCGGCCGATCCCGCGACACTGCTTCACGTCGCCCTCACGGGCTGGAAGACGGCCGAAACGGCCGCGTATCCGCGCGTCTACACCATGCCGGCCTTCAGCCGCCTGGCCGACCAGGAACTCGCCGACATCATGAGCTTTGTGCGGCAAAGCTGGGGCAACCAGGCCGGGCCCATCAATGCCTATCAGGTGAAACGGCTGCGCGCAGAACTCGACCCCAAGGTCACGGATTCTTCCGCTTTCGTGACGCCGCGCCTGGCCGACCTGCTGGTGCAGCCCAACGCCGAGCAGGTGGTCCGCGGCATGCGCCTGAACCTGCAGACCCGGACGCTGGTTCCGCAGAACGTCGCCAACGACTTGAACTGCACCAGCTGCCACCTGAATGCCGGCACCGTCGCGGACGGATCGCCCTTCGTCGGTGTCGCGGCGTTTTTCCCGGGCTACGCCCCGCGGGCCGGGCGCATCATCAGCATTGAAGACCGCATCAACGGTTGCTTCCTGCGCTCGATGAACGGCAAGCCGCTGGCTGCGGACTCACCGGACTTGAAAGCGATGGTGGCCTACTTCAACTGGATGAAGGGCAAGACCACGCCGATCGACAAGGTCGCCGGCCGCGGTGTCGGCAAGATCGACATGGCCATCAAGGCCCATGCCGAGAACGGCAAGCAGGTCTACGCGCAGCAGTGCGCGGTGTGCCACGGCAAGGACGGCGAAGGCCTGGTGCAGGCTGACGGTCCGGTGGTCTACCCGCCGCTGTGGGGGGATCGATCGTTCAACATCGGCGCCGGCATGGCGCGCACCTACACGGCGGCGGCATTCGTCAAGCGCAACATGCCGATCGGCCTCCACGAAGGATTTCCGCTGGGGCAGGGCGGGCTGACCGACCAGCAGGCGGTCGACGTGGCCGAATATTTCTCGCATCAACCGCGGCCGGATTTCGCGGCCAAGGCCAAGGATTGGCCGAAGGACAGAAAGCCCGAGGACTCGCGGTATTGACGCATCCGGCTCGGTCCGGCGCGCTGCGCGTCAGCGTATGGGAAAGAACATGGATGAGTCAGCTGTATCGGAATCAGTGGCGGCCCGGACGATCCGGCGCCGGAAGATCCGGATTTCCATCGGCGTCCAATGCGTCGCTTGCGTTGCAGCATTGATGTCTGCGATTCTTCCCATCTCCGCCACTGCCCAGTCACAATGCCCCGGAATTCACGTGAAGATTCTGAACATCAAGAACAGCACCGGAACGGTGGCTTGCGCGCTGTTCGAATCGCCGGAGGGCTTCCCCTATGAATACTTGCGCTCGGCAACGAACGTCATGGTCATCAAGATCCGGGAGGCGCAGGCGCGTTGTGACTTCGAAGATATCCCGCCGGGAACCTACGCGATGGCTGTGGTCCATGATGAAAACATGAACGGCAAGCTCGATGCCAATTGGCTCGGTGTCCCGAGCGAGGGCTACGGCTTTTCAAACGACGCGTCAGGCGTCCTCGGCCCGCCTTCTTTTTCCGCCGCGAGCTTCAAGTACGATGGACAGAACGTCGATCTGACGATGACTCTGCATTACTGAACGCCCGTACGATCCCGATTTTTACAGGAGAGCGAAATGTCCAGTGTCGGCTATCACGAGCCTATCGAGGAACTATCCGCGGGAACGCGCGATATGCACAGGGCCATCGTGTCCCTGATGGAAGAGCTGGAGGCCGTCGATTGGTACAACCAGCGTGCCGATGCGTGCAAGGACCCGGCCCTCAAGGCAATCCTCGAACACAATCGGGACGAGGAGAAGGAGCACGCATCCATGGTGCTGGAATGGATCCGGCGCCACGACCCCAAGTTCTCCAAGGAGCTGAAGGAGCGCTTGTTCACCGAGGGTCCCATCGCGCATGATTGAGGGCCGGTCATCCGTTGCGGCCCGGGCGGGGACGTCATGGGGCAGGAAGAGCTTGCCGCTCATGGGAACATCCGGGCGCCGCATTGTGTGTGCGGCTTTTTGCGGCGATAACGGATGTCCGTGACCAATCATCACAGACCGGACTGGGACCCGCGATCCGAAGAAGTCGTGCGTGACCAGCGCGCGGCCTACGACGCCATGCGGGCGCGTTGCCCCGTCGCTTGCAGTGACGATGGGCAGTGGTCGCTGTTCCGGCATGCCGACATCTCGCGGGTGCTGGTCGATCACGAATCGTTCGGCAGCGCGGTGTCACAGCACCTTTCCGTACCGAGCGGGTTGGACCCGCCCGAACACACGGCGTATCGCCGGATCGTCGAGCGGTATTTTGGTCCTGAACGGATGAACGCGTTCGAGCCGGCGTGCCGGCAGGTCGCCAGCGAACTGGTGCAAGGCGCGATCGCGAGCGGTGAGGTGGAGTTGATGGCCGACTTCGCGCTGCCCTTCGCAGTGCGCGTCCAGTGCGCCTTTCTCGGCTGGCCGCCGCAATTGCACGCGCCGCTGGTTCGCTGGACCCAAAAGAGCGCCAGGGCCACCTTGGCACAGGACCGTCAGGCGACGTCGGAAATTGCGCGTGAATTCGAGGGCTTGATCGACGGCATGCTCGAAACCCGTCTGCAGGCCGGAGCAAAGCCTGAAGATGACATCACCAGCGCCCTGATGCACGAGAAGGTTTGGGGCCGGCCCCTGAGCAACGAGGAAATCGCCAGCATCCTGCGCAACTGGACGGTCGGCGAGATCGGCACCATCTCCGCAGCCGTCGGCATCCTGGTCCACTATCTCGCACAGGATCCCGCGCTGCAGAAACAACTGCGCGCTCAGCGCTCAATGCTGCCTGCCGCCATCGACGAGATCCTGCGAATTCACGGCCCGCTGGTTGCCAACCGTCGCGTCGCTACGCGCCCTGTCACCATCGGTGGCCGCGCGATAGCTGCCGGCGACCGGATCTCGATCAACTGGATTTCCGGCAATCGCGACGGGGCGGTCTTCGAGGAACCGGATCGCTTTCGCGCGGACCGCGACCCGGCCGCGAATCTGCTTTATGGTGCGGGCATCCATGTGTGCCCCGGCGCGCCGCTGGCCCGAATGGAGCTTCGGGTCGTCATCGAGGAACTGCTGGCCGGCACCACCGAGATTCAACCAGCGGCGGGCAAGTCCCCTGTCAACGCCGTCTACCCGGCAAGCGGTTTTTCGGTTTTGCCTTTGACGATCCGATGAGCGGGGGTGACCTGAATCGGCTCAGTCCGGCGCGCTGGCTTGGTCGAGCCGGGCCAGCGCCTTCGCATCGAGCGTCAGTTGCGCCGCCGCCGTCAGCTCGGCCAGCTGTTGCAGCGATGTGGCACTGGCGATCGGCGAGGTGATACCGGGCTGCGCCATGACCCAGGCGACGGCGACGCGGGCCGGCGTGCTGCCTGTGCCGGCCGCTACCTCGTCCAGCGCCGCCAGAATCCGCAAACCGCGCGGGTTGAGGTATTTTCCGACGGTGGTCTTGCCGCGAGGGCTCTTGGCGGCGTCCGCAGCCGTGCGGTACTTGCCGGTGAGGAAGCCCGCCGCCAGCGAATAGAAGTTGATGACGCCGACGTCCTGGTCGAGGCACAGCTGCCGCAAGTCCTGCTCGAACTCGGCGCGGTCGTGCAGGTTGTACAGCGGCTGCAGGCTTTCGTAGCGCGGCAGCCCGTGCTTGCGGCTGATCTCCAGCGACTGCGCCAGCCGCGGCGCGGTGAAGTTGGAGGCGCCGATCGCCCGCACCTTGCCGGCCTTGATCAGCTGGGCATAGGCCTCCAGCGTTTCCTCCTGCGGCGTGGCCTCGTCGTCGCGGTGCGACTGGTACAGGTCGATGCAGTCCACCTGCAGCCGGCGCAGCGAATCCTCCACCGCCTTGCGGATGTAGACGGGGCTCAGGTCCACCCTGCCCTGGCCCATGTCCGAGCCGACCTTGGTGGCCAGCACGACCTGGCTGCGCTTCCCGCTGCGCTTGAGCCATTTGCCGATGACGGTTTCGGACTCGCCGCCGGTGTGGCCGGGCACCCAGCGCGAGTAGACGTCGGCGGTGTCGATGAAGTTGAAGCCGGCGGCGACCCAGGCGTCCAGCAACGCAAACGAAGTGGGCTCGTCGGCGGTCCAGCCGAACACGTTGCCGCCGAAGCACAGCGGCGAGACCTGCAGCGCCGAGCGGCCCAGGGTTTTGTAGTGCATGGCGGTCCTCGTCAGGCCAGTTGAAAGAAGCGCATCACCACCTTGTCGGGATGCCGCGCGCCGGTGCCAACGAACATCCGCTCGTTGATCCAGCGCAGCGCCGGCGACACGGTCTCGAAGCTGGGGCTGCAGCGAAAGTAGATCAGCGCGGGGTCGACCGGCTCGCCGCGCACCAGCCGCGCCATCAGCTCGGGCGGGCCGGACCGGATCGCGCGGTTCTGCACGTAGATCAATTCGCCGCCGTCGGTCTCCAGCATGTACCGGGCGTCGAGTTCGGCCAGCGTGTCGCTCACCACCAGCTGGAAGTCGGCGCCGCCCGGCACCACCCGGGCCCGCCAGCCTTCACCGACAGCCTCGCCGCCGAGAATGGGGATGAGGCGGCGCAGGCCGCGAGCGGTGCGGCCGACCTCCTGCGGCTTGTCCACCTGGACGGAGAGATCGGCGAAGAACTGGAGCTGGGGTGTGGCGAGGGTCATGGAAGGGATTATCCGCAGGCGGGCAGCAATGCGGCAATAGCGCCGGGAATGCGAGCGCGCGAAGAACGAATGGTTGAGGTGGTGCGGGGTTTGTGGCCTAATTTATTCGGGAGAATCAACAACAAATGCCAAGAAGACGTTCTGAATCAAGAACATGCGCTGCGGGGTCCGCCCACTTAAACCGCAGACGCCAGATTGGAGCGCAGGGCGTGCGGTCCATATTTCGTTAGCCCTCGCGAATGAGCTCTTCTGACGGATCTGAGGCCCTTGACCGCACGGACGTCGGGCCTGGACTCCAGCCTGCACTGCGCCTGTACCGACGCCTCTATCTCTCGCGCACCGACTTGGAAGAGGCGAAG
>JAAOZX010000057.1 GCA_012274225.1 Comamonadaceae bacterium
CAGCGGGTCCACACCCAGGCCCAGGAAGGTGAGACTGCTTTCCAGCAGGATGTTGTTGGCGACGTTCAGTGTCATCAGGATGATCACCGGACCGATGACGTTGGGCAGGATGTGGTGTCGCATCATGGAGAAGTCGCGCACTCCGAACGCCCGTGCCGCCTGCACGAATTCGCGTTCGCGCACGGAAAGCACCATGCCGCGCACCAGCCGGGCAAATTGCACCCACTGCGAGATGATCATGAACAGGATGATGTTGGCCAGGCCGCCTCCCAGGATGGAAATGAAGGTGAGCGCGATCAGGATGAAGGGCAGTGCCAATTGCACGTCGACGCAGCGCATCAGGAGCATGTCCCAGAAACCGCGGTAATAGCCGGCCACCAGGCCGACGACGATGCCGAGTACCGAGGCGCCCAGCACCGAAAGCAGGCCGACCATCAGCGAGATGCGTCCACCGACCAGCACCCGCGCCAGCACGTCGCGCCCCAGCGGATCGGTGCCCAGCGCATGGCTCCACTGTGCGAACGGCGGACTGAGGCGCGCGGCCAGGTCCATCGCCGAGCCGCGATCGGGAAAGATCCAGACCGAGAACAGCACCAGCGCCAGCATCACGCCGGTGAGCACGGTGCCCAGGATGAATTCCAGCGAGCGCCATTGAAAGGCGCGGCCGTTGGCGGAGGCAAGGGGCAGGGTGGCGGGCTGCATGCGCCTATTTCGTGCGGATGCGCGGGTCGACCAGGCCATAGGCCATGTCGACCGCCAGGTTGACCACGACGATGATCAGCGACAGCACCGTGACGGTGCCTTGCAGGACCGGGTAGTCGCGGCCGGCGATCGCATCGAAAGCCAGGGTCCCCAGGCCCGGCCAGTTGAACACCTTCTCGACGACGACGATTCCGCCGATCAGGTTGCCGAACTGCAGGCCGATGTAGGTGATGAGCGGAATGGCGCAGTTGCGCAGCGCGTGCTTGTACAGCACCACGCTGTCGCGCAGTCCCTTGCTGCGCGCCACCATGATGTACTGGGCGGACAGTGTCTCGAGCATGGCGGTGCGCACCAGCCGGACGTTGGTGGCGGAAAGGATGATCGCCATGGTCAGGGCCGGCATGATCAGGCTGACCGGGCCGTCCCAGCCCGAGGGCGGCAGGAGCGGGAACGTGATGGCCAGCAGCAGCACCAGCATGATCGCCAGCCAGAAGTTCGGGAACGACAGGCCGATCAGCGAGAAGATGCGGATGAACTGGTCCACGCCGCGGCCCTGATGCACGGCGGCCTGGATGCCCAGTGGCACCGACACCAGCACCGAAAGCAGCAAGGACACAGCGGCCAGCGCGACGGTGGCCGGCAGGGCGTCGGCGATCAGGCGCGAGACCGGCGTGCCGCCCATGAAGCTGCGGCCGAAGTCGCCGACCACGATGCCGCGCAGGAACTCCGCGTACTGCACCAGGAACGGCCGGTCCAGGCCCAGGCCGGCCCGGATGTTCTGCAGGTCCTGCTCGGTGACGCTGCCGGCGCCCTGGCTGAGCATCAGGGCCGGATCGCCCGACAGGCGCACCGCATAGGAAACGAACAGGGTCACGACCAGGACGACGAAGATCGCCTGCAATACCCGCTTGGCAATGAAGCCGCCCATGGTCGTGCCTTGTCTTCAGACGGCCGTCACTCGACGGTGGCGTTGACGAAGCGGAAGCGGCCGTCCGCCGGCAGGTCCAGGTTCCTGGCCCGCTTGTTCAGGCCGTAGATCGTGTTCAGGCTGTACAGGGGCATTTCCAGCGCCTGGTCGGCGACGTAGCGGCTGATCTCCTGCAGCGTCTTCTTGCGCGAGTCCTGGTCCCAGGTGTTGCGCTGCATGTGCAGCAGCGCGTTCAGCTTGGCGTCGTCGTCGTAGGGATTCCAGCGCTGCTTGGTGTAGTACATCGCGTACGCCGTGTTGTCGTAGTCGAAGGTCCAGCCGCCCCACTGGTTCTGCCACATCTCGCCGGTCTTGCCGGCCGGGATGATGTCGTTCAGCAGCACGTTGGTGTCGTAGGGCTTGAGCGAGACCGTGACGCCGACGGCGCCGAGGTAACCGGCGACGGCCTGCGCCACTTCGCGGAAGTTGCTGTCGGGGCCGCGGAAGTCGAGCTGGATCGCGGTGCCGGGCTTCACGCCGGCCTTCTGCAGCATGGCCTTGGCCTGGGTCGGATTGAAGGGCAGGGGCTTGAGAGCGGGGTCGTTACCGAATGACAGCGTGCCCTGGAAGCTGGCGATGGGCTTGGCGTTGCCCAGCAGCACGCTCTTGATGATGGCGTCGCGGTCCACCGCCATGGTCAGGGCCTTGCGCACTTCGCGGTCCTTCATGATGCCGCGCTGGGTGTTGTAGCGCAGCGCCAGCGCGACCGGGCCGTCCATGCTGACGACGCTCAGTTTCGGATCCTTCTTCAGGGTCTCGATCATCGCCAGCGGGATCTGGTTGGCCACGTCGATGCGGCCGGCCTGCAGTTCGGCGGCCTGGGTGGCGGGCTCGCCGATGAAGCGGTACAGCAGATGGTCGACCTTGGGCGCGCCGCCCCAGTAGGTGGGGTTGCTCTCCAGCGCGATGTTGACCTTGGGCTTGTACTCGGTGAACTTGAAGGGACCCGTGCCCACCGGGTTCATGCCGAAGTACTGGCTGCCTTTTTCCTTGATGTACCTGGGCGGCACGATCATGGCGCCATAGCCCGACAGCTTGGTGAGCAGCACCGGATCGGGGCTCTTCATGATGAAGTCGACCGTCATTGGATTGACGACGACCACCTTGTCGATCGAGTTGTAGTTGGACTGCTGCGGTCCCTTCTTGCCCTCGTCACCGAGCATGCGGTCGAAGGTGAATTTCACCGCCTCGGCATCGAACGGCTCGCCATTGTGGAACTTGACATTCCGCCGCAGCGTGAAGCGCAGCTTGGTGTTGAGGTCCCGGAATTCCCACTTGGTCGCCAGGCCCGGCACCAGCTTCATGTCGGGCGTGCGGATGATCAGGCCGTCGAAGATCTGGCTGCCCACGGCGCCCCACGAGACCAGGAACGTCGCGATCGGGTCCCAGTTGCCCGGGTCCTGGTGCAGGGCCACGTTGAGCGTTCCCGCTGCATTCGCGCCGGGCGAGGCCGCCAGGGTGGCGAACACGAGGCTGCCGCTGGCGATGAGGGTCTTGAGTTTCATGGTGGTTCTCCGGGGGTTTGATCTGCGTTCGGGTAGGTGCTTGATTGTCGGTGGACTCAGGCCGCCAACGCCTGGGCGACGCGGTGGCCGGGGTTGACCTCGATCAGCTTGAGGATGTCCGGCTCGTGGCCGACGCGCCGCAGGGGGCTGGGAATCTCGCCCTGGATCATGCGCGCGTCGATCGCCCGGCCCGGCTCGGCCACGGGTACCGCCGCCAGCAGCTTGCGGGTGTAGGGATGCTCGGCGTGTTCGAAGATGTCCTGGCGTCGGCCGATCTCGACGATCTGGCCCAGGTACATCACCGCCACCCGATGGCTGATCTTTTCCACGACCGCCATGTCGTGGGTGATGAACAGGTAGGAGAGGCGGCGCTGCGCCTGCAGCGCCATCAGCAGGTCGATGATCTGCGCCTGGACCGAGACGTCCAGCGCGGATACCGACTCATCGGCGATCACCAGCTTGGGATTGCTGGCCAGCGCCCGCGCAATGCAGACGCGTTGTCGCTGGCCGCCCGAGAACTCGTGCGGATAGCGTTGCATGTGCTCGGGCCGCAGGCCCACGCATTCGAGCAGTTCCGCCACCCGGCGCTGTACCGCCTGCATGCCGGTGAGCAGGCGATGGGTCAGGATCGGTTCGGCAATGCTGAACCCGACGGTCTTGCGCGGATCGAGCGAGGCGTAGGGGTCCTGGAAGATGTACTGGATCTCCTGGCGCAACCGCTGGCGACCTTCCCGGTCCAGCGCGCTGACGTCCTGTCCCGCGAAGCGCACGCTGCCGCTGGTGGCTTCCACCAGTTGCTGCAAGGTCTTGCCGATGGTGGACTTGCCGCTGCCGGATTCGCCCACCAGGGCCAGCGTCTCGCCCGGATAGATCTCGAAGCTGACCTCCTCGACGGCGTGAACGCGATGCGTCACCCGTCCCAGCAAGGTGTGGCCCACGTCGAACCGTGTGGTCAGCCGGTCCACGGTCAGCAGCGGTGCGCTCGCGTCCACGGTGTCCTGGACCTGTTCGGTACCCACTTCCCGCAGTTGCCCGTCATCCAGCACCGTGAGGGGCATGCGCTTGGGGAGCTTCTGGCCATTCAGGCTGCCAAGGCGCGGCACGGCCGACAGGAGCGCACGCGTGTACGGATGTTGCGGCGCATGGAAGATCCGCTCGACCGGCCCGTGTTCGACCTGGCGGCCGCGCCACATCACCACCACGTCGTCGGCCATTTGCGCGACCACGCCCATGTCGTGGGTGATGAACAGCACGGCCGTGTTCAGGTCGCGCTGCAGCTCGCGGATGATGTTGAGGATCTGGGCCTGGATGGTGACGTCGAGCGCGGTGGTGGGCTCGTCGGCGATCAGCAGCGCCGGCTTGCACGACAGGGCCATGGCGATCATGGCGCGCTGGCGCATCCCGCCCGACAAGGTGTGCGGGTAGGCATCGAGCAGGCGCCGGGCGTCGGGCAGACGCACCAGTTCCAGCAGGGCGAACGCCTGTTCGCGGGCCTGGGCGTGGTCCATGCCCTGGTGCAGGATCAGCGTTTCGGCGATCTGGTTGCCGATCGTGAACACCGGGTTCAGCGACGTCATCGGCTCCTGGAAGATCATCGCGATCTCGTTGCCCCGGATGCGGCGCAGCGCGTCGTCGTCGGCGCTCCTCATGTCATGCAGCCCGCTGATAGGCGAACGAAAGAGCACCTGCCCATCGACGATGCGGCCACCCGAGTAGTCGGTCAGCCGCATGATGGCCTGCGCGGTGACGGTCTTGCCGGAACCCGATTCGCCGACGATGGCCAGCGTGCGGCCGGCCGCGAGGTTGAAGCTCAGGCCGTCGACGGCGCGAAAGCGCCCGCCCGGAATTTCGAACTCCACCGCCAGCGAACGCACCGACAACAGCGGCGCGGCGCAGTCCACGGGCGTCCGGATCATGGGATCGAGGGCGGCGGGCATGCTGGACAAGAAAGGTGGCTCATGCGGGCGCGGTGGTTGTCGACAAAATGTCGACAAATTGTGGATGAGCCCTAGAATCCTAACATGGCAAGAGCTGCGGCAAAGGAGATCGTGATGGCCACGAAGCGCGTTCGTGCGGCCCCCGCCGCTACCCGGCGCGCGGCGCCGGCGTCGACCCGGCCGCAGCCGCAGCCCATCGTGTCGTCGGCGCACCTGGTTTCGCCGCGCAGCGCCGAGATGAGCGAATTCGAGTTCGGCCTCATCGTCGCCGGCAACGCTTTTCACCGCTGGATCGCCCATTGCATGAGCGCCGCCGGCCTGAAAGACCTGACGCCGCTGGACGTGCTGGTGCTGCATCACGTCACCCACAGGGCGCGCGACAAGCGGCTTGCGGACATCAGTTTCATCATGAACGTGGAAGACACCCACCTGATCAACTACGCCCTGAAGAAGCTTCAGGCCCTGGGCGTGGTCGCGTCCCGCAAGAGCGGCAAGGAAGTGACCTATGCCGCCACCGACCTGGGCCGCGAATACATTGAGCGCTACCGCGGAATCCGGGAGCGCTGCCTCATCAACGCACTCAATGCGGACGACAGCCTGAACCGCGACATCGGGGAACTGGCACGCCTGTTGCGCGTGCTCTCGGGCATGTACGACCAGGCCGCGCGGGCGGCCGCATCGCTTTAGGAACACAAGGGCAAGCCCATGGAAGACAAACGCTGGCAGTTCTGGATCGATCGCGGCGGCACGTTCACCGACGTCGTCGGCCGCCGGCCCGACGGCACGCTGGTGACGCACAAGCTCCTTTCGGACAACCCCGAGCAGTACG
>JAAOZX010000058.1 GCA_012274225.1 Comamonadaceae bacterium
CATCCTGAACCGCACCCGCCTGGGCATGCGCATCCGCGCCGGAACGCTGGATCTGGAAACGGTGTCGGTGCTCGGCGTCAACGTGCGCATCCTGCGCAACCTCAACTTCGGCCTCGGCATCTACCTGGCCGGCCTGGCCGGTGTGCTGGCGGCGGGCATGCTCGGCCTGCAACCCACTATCGGAGCCTCGCTCATCATGCCCAGCTTCGTCGCCATCATCGTGGGCGGGCTCGGCAGCCTGACCGGCACGCTGCTGGGCGGTCTGCTGATCGGCGTGGCATCGGGCATCACCACCGTATTCTTTCCCTCGGCGACTGAAGCCGTCATCTACGTGATGATGGGAGCCGTGCTGCTGATCCGGCCGCGCGGCCTCCTCGGCGAAGAAGGGAGAACCCAGTGAACGGCATGAACAAACACACCTCCAACGCGGTGATCTGGATCATCCTGCTGACCATGCCCTATTGGATGGGTGCAATCGGCGGCTACACGGAGCTCGCTAGCCGCGTCGTAGTGTTCGGTCTGGCGGCGATGGCGCTCAATTTCCTGCTCGGCTTCACCGGCGTGCTCTCCTTCGGCCACGCGGCCTATTTCGGCCTCGGCGCCTACGGCGCGGCCATGACCATCAGATACCTCGTGTCGAGCACGCCATTGAGCATTGTGGTTGGCGTCGCAGTAGGCGCCGTCGCCGCCGCCCTCATCGGCGCCCTGATCGTCAAGCTGCGCGGGGTCTACTTCGCCATGGTGACCATCGCTTTTGCGCAAGTGTTCTACTTCATCACTTTCCGCTGGAACTCGGTTACCGGCGGCGACGACGGGCTCACCGGTTGGCAGCGGCAGCCGCTGCACCTGGGCTTCACCGATATCAACATCCTCGGCAACGACAAGGCGTTCTATTTCCTGGTGCTCGCCGTGTTCGCCGTCGCCGTCGGCATCATGGCGCTGCTGCTGCGCTCGCCCTTCGGCAGGACGCTGATCGCCATCCGCGAGAACGAGCAGCGGGCGCGCTTTCTCGGCATTCCGGTGGAGCAGCATATCTGGCTTGCGTTCGTGATCTCCGGCGTGTTCGCGAGTCTTGCCGGCGCTCTTTATGCCCTGCTCAACAACTTCGTCGACCCGCGCTCGCTCTACTGGACTCAATCCGGCAACTTCGTGATCATGGCGGTGCTCGGCGGCATGCGCTCGTTCTGGGGGCCGCTGGTCGGCGCTGCGATTTTCGTCGTGTTGCAGGACTACGTTTCCAGCCAGACGGAGAACTGGATGTCGTTCATCGGGCTCTTCTTCGTGCTCGTGGTGCTGTTCTTCCCGCGCGGCGTGCTCGGCATGATCAAGCGCAAGGTGGCGCAATGAGCCTGCTGCGTGTCAACAACGTGACGCGATCCTTCGGCAGCCTGGTCGCGGTGAACGATGTGTCGATGGTTGTCGAGCCGGGCGAGCTGCGCGCCGTGATCGGGCCGAACGGCGCCGGCAAGACCACCTTTTTCAACCTGATCAGCGGCTTCTTCCCTCCGACAGCGGGGACCATCCTGTTCGATGACCGGGACGTCACGGCGCTGCCGCCGCACCAGCGCGTGGCCATGGGCATGGCACGCACCTTCCAGATCACCCAGATCTTCCCGGAACTGAGCGTGCGCGAGAACCTGCGCATCCCGGTCGAGGTGGCCTCGGGATTTCGGCTGCGGCCGTGGCTGTCGCGCGAGCAGCATGCCAGGGTCCGGGCGCGCGTCGACGAGCTGATCGGCCTGGGCGGCCTCACGGACAAGGCCGACCGGCTGGCCAGCGAGCTGGCGCACGGCGACCAGCGCGCCACCGAGATCATGATGTCGCTCGCGCTGCGCCCGCGCCTGCTGCTGCTGGACGAACCCACCGCCGGCATGGGCGACCAGGAAACCTACGACATCACGCGGCTCATCCGCCGGCTGCACCGCGAGGAGAAGCTGAGCATTGTGCTGATCGAGCACGACATGCGCGTGATTTTCCACCTGGCCGATCGCATCATGGTGCTGGCCGAAGGCGCGGTGCTCGCCGAGGGCTCGGCCGACGAAATCGGGAAGGACGAGCGCGTGCAGGCCGCCTACCTGGGGAAGACCGAATGAAAGTGCTCGAGGCCAGTGGCCTGCACACCTACTACGGCAAGAGCCACATCCTGCACGGCGTGGGCCTGGAGGTGCGCGAAGGCGAGATCGTGACGCTGCTCGGCCGCAACGGCGCCGGCAAGACCACCACCATGCGCAGCTTGATGGGCCTCACGCCCGCGCGCGAGGGCACGATCCATGTGCTCGGCCAGGACACCACGAAGTGGTCTCCCGATCGCGTGGCCGCGCTGGGCGTGGGGTTCGTTCCCGAGGGCCGACGGGTATTCGCCAACCTGACCGTGGACGAGAACCTGCGGGTGCCGATGGATCGCCCGGGACCGTGGACCATTCCCCGGGTGTACGAGCTGTTTCCGCGGCTGGGAGAGCGCCGTGGCAGCATGGGCCGGCAGCTGTCGGGCGGCGAACAGGAGATGTTGTCGATCGCACGCGCGCTGCTGCTCAACCCGAAGCTGCTGATGCTGGATGAGCCGTCCCAGGGGCTGGCCCCGCTCATCGTGAAGCAGGTGTTCGAGGTGATCGTCCAGATGCGCAAGGAGGGCATGTCCGTCCTGCTGGTCGAACAGAATGTGCGGGCCGCGGTGGAGATAGCCGACCGCGCCTATGTGCTCGAAAACGGCGCCATGGCCTACGAAGGCGACGCGGCCGAGTTCGGGAAAGACGAGGAACGGGTGCGCGCACTCGCCGGCGCCAGCGCCGAAAGCTGGGACGCGGCGGATTCTTGACGCGCTAGGGACGGCCCGGCCGAAGCCGGGCGACTGCCGCCAGGGAAGCGCTAGATATGCAGCGCATGGCCCAGGGCGCGCAGCGCGGTTTCCTGCACCGCTTCGCCCAGCGTCGGGTGGGCGTGGATCGTTCCGGCCACGTCTTCCAGCCGCGAGCCCATCTCGATCGATTGCGAGAACGCTGTGCTCAGCTCGGACACCGCGCGACCGACGGCTTGCCAGCCAACGATCAGGTGGTTGTCGCGCCGCGCGACCACCCGCACGAAACCCTCGCTGGACTCGATGGTCATCGCACGGCCGTTGGCCGCGAAGGGAAATGCCGCCACGATGCAATCCAGGCCGGCGTTGTCGGCTTCGCCCGGTGACATTCCGACAGCGACCACTTCTGGATCGGTGAAGCAGATCGCCGGTATTGCGGCGGGAGCAAACCTGCGCTTGTGGCCGGCGATGACTTCCGCCACCAGTTCGCCCTGCGCCATCGCGCGATGGGCCAGCATCGGCTCGCCGGTGATGTCGCCAATGGCCCAGACGTTGCGCATCGAGGTGCGGCATTGGTCGTCG
>JAAOZX010000355.1 GCA_012274225.1 Comamonadaceae bacterium
CCTCGACATGCCGGCTGCGCTGCCGATGCATCAAGGTGCCGTGGAATTCCTGCCGGTGCTGCGCCAGCACCAGGCTCGCTTCGTGCAGCAGGCCCTCGCCGCACCACAGGCCCGCTACCTGCGCCAGCGGGGCGGCGCGCGCCACCGACGCTGTCGCGCAAAGAGCGGCAAAGCCGATGAGAATCACAAGGCTGCGATGATGAAATCCTGAGTGCATGTCCGAAACTAACACGGCCAGGTTGTCACATTGTCGACCGCACGCAAAGCTGGAGGCATGACCGCAATGCGCCCTGTCACGCCGGCGCTTGCCGCTATCGCGGTCGCGGGCCCGCACCGAACGAACGGGTGCCGGTTTGGTGGTCAATCCGTCGCGCGGCGCGCGGATGCTGGGGTTGCGCAGGAAGCCGCAGGCCAGTCAACAGACTTATCCACAGAAGCGGTGGATATCCCTGCCGAGCTGCCAACAATTTCTAACCGCCGCAGGGTGCAAAAGACTTGACAAACCTTACTTCTTGTCAGGCGCCGGCGCAATCGAAACGGTCGGCACTTCGATCTTCTTTTCTTCCGTAGTCACCTTGGGAACCGTGACAGTCTTCTCGGTGCTGCCGACCGTGACGGTGGGCGGCGTCACCTCATACTTCGGGAGCGTTACGTTACCCGACTGGGTTTTTTCCACGTCATATTTCGGCACGGTAACACTGCCTTCCTGCGTCTTCTTGACGTCGCAGGCGGTCAGGCCCAGTGCGGCGAGTGAAACGAGGCCGGCGGCAAATGCGATCTTCAACATGGCGTGCTCCCTGAGAGGTTCTTGATGCGTTCCCGGCCGAACGCGGCGCAGGAAACATGGTGTTGGAATTTTCAGTGCCGCCTTGCTGCCCGGCTGTAGGAGCCGTCCGAAATCGGCTGTACGGCCGCCGCCCGTGGCTCATCTCAAGATGCCTCGCAATAGCGGGCGGCATGCCGGAACCGCGCAGCCCCGGCTCGCGATGGCCACAAGGGATCATGCCCAGCGTCGGTGAGAGCAGCGGCATGACGCTGAGCCAGCCGCGGCCGGGCGACCAGCCGCCCGCCCCGCGCGTGCGGTTACGCTTTGCGGCGCCCAGCAACCGGCAACTTCGGCGGCTCGGCGGGACGCAGCGGTCCCCAGACCCGGCTGTAATACGAATCCGCGAGATTCAGCGCTGCAATCGGGTTGTGGCCGAGCACCCTGTCCTTGGCGACCAGCACCGTCGCCAGCCCCTGGATATGGCGGAAGAACAGGCTGTCGTGCCCGACGCACAATCCCATCACCACGCTCAACTCGCAGCCGTGCGCATTGAGCAGCTCGGCCTGGGCCACCGGGTTGCAGACCGGCTCGAACTGGCCGGGGCGGATTTTCTCGTGGTCGGCGATGCCGAGCTCCTCCTTGGGGATGTTGCCGGTCTTGCACGCCACCGAGACCACCTCGAAGCCGTGGCTCTCCAGGATGCCGCTCAACACCTGAGCGTGATCGACGAAGCTGATGCAATTCGCGATGCCGATCTTGCGAAAACCCATGCGCTTGGCAAATTGCACGATCTCCTCGACCCGGGTCCAGCGGCAATAGCCCTCGGATTCGACCACCGCGGCTTCGCGCGACAGCTTGCGAATATCGGGATCGTCGTAACGGCCCCGGGCGCTGGCCTGCACGTGCGGGTCGAGCTTGGTCGGGCAAAAGCCCGGACCCTTCTCGGCGCTTTCGCCCTGGCGGCACGCCCGCAGTTTCGGCGGGCAGTAGGCGCACGCGGGATCCTCGTACTTGATCGTCATGGGAGGCCTTTCGACGGACCGACTTCCAGTCTACGCAGGCGCGCCCCGGGGCCTTTGTGCGAAGTCAAACTCCGCCCCGGCGTCCGGTCATGGAGAATTCCCGGATGACAGCGCATCCCGCGCCTCCGCGCAGCAGCCTCATGATCCTCCTGCTTTCCAGCGCTGCGTTCTTCAGCGGCGCCGCCTTGCGCATCTGCGATTCCCTGCTGCCGCGGTTGGCCCGCGACTTCGATCGAACGCCGGGCGCCGCTGGCCAGGTCATCATCAGTTTTTCAATCGCCTACGGGCTCATGCAATTGCTGTTCGGGCCCCTGGGCGACCGCTACGGCAAGGCGCGGTTGGTGTGCGTCGCGCTGTTCGGCTGCGTCGCGGGTTCGCTGGTGTCGGCATTGGCGCCCAGCTTCGGCGCGCTGGTGGTTGCCCGCATCGCCTGGGGCATGGCGGCAGCCGGCGTGATCCCGCTGGCCATGGCGTGGATCGGCGACACCGTGCCCTACGAAATGCGCCAGGCCACGCTGGCCCGGTTGTTGACCGGCACCCTGTCGGGGATGATGGCCGGGCAACTGGCCGGCGGCCTGTTCGGCGACTCGACCCTGAGCTGGCGCGGCGCCTTCTTCACCTTGTCGGCCGGCTACCTGGTGGTCGCCATCGCGCTGCTGATCCTGCTTCGAAGCGTGCCCGGCGCGCTGGCAGCGCAGCCGGCGGCTCGGCTTGAATTCGTGACGCAATTGCGCTCGGTGATGCATGTGCCCTGGGCCCGCGTGGTGCTGATCGCGGTCATGGCCGAAGGGATCTTCCTGCTGGGACCGATGGCCTACCTGCCGTCCTACCTCCATCAGCGCCACGGGCTCTCCCTGTCGGCCGCCTCGGCGCTGATTGCGCTGTATGCGGTCGGCGGCCTCCTGTACGCGATCACCGCGCGCCAGCTCGTGCGCCGGCTCGGCGAGCGCCGCATGGTGGCGGTTGGTGGACTGCTGATGGGCGCAGGCTACCTGGCGTGGTGGATCTCCCCGTTTTGGGGACTGGCTGGCCCGATCGCGTTGCTGGTGGGCTTCGGCACCTACCTGTACCACAACACCCTGCAGACCCACGCCACCCAGATGGTGCCGGCCGTGCGGGGCACGGCGGTTGCCTTGTTCGCGTTCTGCCTGTTCGTGGGCCAGGCCATTGGCGTCACGCTCGCGGGCTATGCCTTCGACCACCTGGGGCACGGGCCGCTGTTGCTGGCTCCGGCGCTGGCCTTGCCGCTGGCGGGCTGGGGATTCGCGCGGGCGCTGCGGCGGCGCGGCGAATAGCCCCAAAAGGAAACGGGCCCCGAAGGGCCCGCTTGGTTGCCAGGACAGCAGGGCTGGTGGGCCCGGCGTCTTGATCCCGGCTGTCTTCTTACTTGGTCTTCTGGCTGGCTTCTTCGGCGGCGCCGGCACCGACCTTGGCCGGGGCCTTGCCGGCTTCCTTGCGCGCGGTCTTGGCGGCGGCCTTGTCTTCGGCGGTGGCCGCACCCTTGGTGCCAGCCGACTTGTTCATGGCTTCCTCAGAGGCGCCCACGCCCGTCTTCTTCTCGGCCTTGGCTGCCGCTAGGCGCGCCTTGCGGGCCGCGGCCTTTTCTGCCTTGGTCATCTTCTTCGAAGGCGCGGCCTTGGACTGGGCCTCGTCGGCCGTGCCCTGGGACCCGGCGGCCATGGCGGTGCCAGCCATCATCGCGAACGCTGCCAAGATAGCGGAAAGAAGGATCTTTTTCATACGAAAACCTCTAAAGAAAGTGTGGACGAGCTGAAATGTTACACGAAAAAGTTATCACATCGCGATATCCAGTATTTCACCTGGCCCCCACGGGGTGGCTGATGTTCGTCAAGTGAACCGCGGTGCCCCTCCTCAACGCGAGATGACGTCCAGAGGTTGACACCTCGCTATGGAGAAGCCTGTTGGCGCCGGACCTCTTTTCGCTTCATCGCCAGGTATTCGGGCTTGTCGACTTCGTGGAGCTGGGTCGGATACTTCTCGGTGGAGGCAAACCAGGTCTCGAGCCGCCGCTCCAGCTGCGCCGCCGGCGGCAGCGACATGGCGGCCAGATAGGCGTCGATGGCCAGGTAATAGCGCATGGTGTTGCGCTCCACCAGCCCGCGGGTTCCGCCCACATAGGCCGGCTTGCCATCGACGGCCGGCCCCGTGGTGCTGAAGCCGACCTTGTCGCGGCCCATTGTCCCCAGGTAGGTCGACAAGCCCAGCTGGGCGAGACCGCCATAACCGAACGCGTAGGCCATGTGGATAAAAGTGCGGCCGCCATCGAGCGGCACGGCCTCCACGAGGATGCGATAGTCGCGGGTGCCGTAGGGGCCGCTGGGGGCGTCCATCTCGACGTCCAGGTAGTCCGGGGTCACCTCCACGGCGCGCCACGCGAAGGACAACAACGAAGCGTCGGCCACTGGCTGGTCGTACTTGCGGCCCACCCTCACCTCGAGTCGGACGTCGGGACTGCCGCTGCCGCGGCAATACTTGATGTTCAGGTGCAGGATCAGGATGTCGCACCAGTTCGCGGAGTTGGTGAGCGCCGTGCTGGCGGCGCTGAACGGGTAATCGATCACGCCCCAGACATCCCCCTGAGTACTGCGTGAGCTTTCCGCCGAGTCCAGATAGAGCGGACCCTGGAACGGGCTGTTACGCAGCTGCGGCTCCAGCGCCGTGTACTTGGCTCGCAGCCCGGGGCCCTTGAGCGCCTGCACCGCATCCGCCGGCGCCGGCGCCAGCAGCGCCAGTCCGAGGGCCAGCGCAACGCCGGCCACGGCTGCGGCGCCGCCGCGCGGCCCCACGGCGGCGTGGCCGTCCTGGCGTCCCAGCAGCGAATCGATCTCGCGATCCTTGTGCTCCCACAGGCCGGACAGCCAGCGCTGGAAGTCGACCCGGAAGGCCGGATCGGCCGAGTAATCACCCGCACAGAATGCGGTTGGGATCGGCAACTCGCGCAGGCGCACGACGATGCGCGGTGTCCGTCCACACAGGAACTGCCAGAAGTTCGGCGCGCCGCCTGGATAGGCGATCGTCACGTCGATCAGCGAGTTGAAATGACCGCCCATGGCGTTCAGCGCCAGGGCCAGCGCGCCGGCCTTGGGCTTGAGCAGGTTGCGGTAGGGCGATGACTGCGAGCGGTGCTTTTCGGCCGTGAAGCGGGTGCCCTCCGCGAAGTTCATCACGCTGGTGGGCACCAGCGCGAACTTCTCGCAAGCCCGCCGGGTGGCCTCGGCATCCTGGGTGCGCAACTCGGGGTTCTTGCGCAATTGCGCCTTGCCGTGGCGCTTCATGAACGGGAAGTCCAGCGCCCACCAGGCCAGCCCGATCACCGGCACGTAGATCAGTTGCTGCTTGAGGAAGAACTTCAGCATCGGGATTCGGCGGTTCAGCAGGCGCTGCAGCACAAAGATGTCGGCCCAGGACTGGTGGTTGCAGTTAACCAGGTACCAGCCCTTGTAGTGCAGCGCGTCGAGCCCCTGGACGTCCCACTCGGTGCGTTGCGTGAGGCGCATCCACCCGCTGTTGCAGGCGATCCACAGGGTGGCAATGCCGTTGAGCACCGGGTCGATGCGCCTGCGCACCGCCGGGAACGGCAACGCCAGCTTCACCAGCGAAAAGGCAAGGAGCAGCGTGCACCAGAGCAGCGTATTGAGCACCAGCAGCGCGAGCGCGATGATGCCGCGCAGGATGGGAGGAAGGAAGGCGAGCATGGGTGTTTCGATAGCTGATTTTGACGCTTTGGCGCAAGCGCGCCAACTGCGTCAGATCATGTTTTTCAGGATGCGGCGCTGCCCTGCGCTTGAGCTGCGCCGGCCACCGCGAACTCGACGGCCGCCATCAGGTCGTCGGGCATGACCGGCTTGGTGAGATGAGCGTCGAAGCCCGCCATGGCGGCCTGTTCCTTGTCGCGCATTTGGCCATACCCGGTCAGGGCGATCAGCGGAACCGGCCGGGTAACAGGGTCCTCACGCAGGCAACGCGCCACCTGGTAGCCGTCCATGTCGGGCAGGCCGATGTCCATGACCACGGCGTCAGGCTGGTGCTCGAGCACGGCAGCGTGCGCGAGTTTGCCCTCGGCCACCTCGAACACCTCGTACCCATGCATGCGAAGCAGCTCGGCCATGGTCATGCGGGCGTCGGCATTGTCCTCGACATAGACCAGGCGATGCCCGGCCCGATGGCCACAGGCCACGCTGTCCACCGCCTGTGCGGTCGGCTCGATCGCCGGCAGCCAGAAGCGGAAGGTGCTGCCCAGTCCGGGGCCAGCGCTGGTTGCCTCCACTTCCCCGCCATGCAGGCTGACCAGTTGCCGCACCAGCGCCAGGCCGATTCCCAAGCCGCTCTGGGTCCGATTGCTCGGCGGCGGCCCTTGCACGAACGGTTCGAAGACCCGTCCCAGCAGATCGGGCGCGATGCCGGACCCTTCATCCTCCACCGTCACCACGGCACGACCGTCCACGTGCCGCAGTTCCACCCCGACGTGGCCGCCCGGCGGCGAAAACTTCAACGCGTTGGTGATCAGGTTGTTGAGTATCTGCTCGATGCGCACCGGGTCGCCGTGAACCCAGACCGGTTCCACCTGCCCCGCGATCCGGTAACCCAGGCCCATTTCGGACCCGCTCAGCGATTGCACGCAGTGCGTCACCGAATCGGCCATGTTCAGGGGCCTCTTCTCAAGCATGATCTTGCCCGCCATCAGGCGGCTGACGTCGAGCAAATCGTCCACGATGTGCACCAGGTGCAGCTTCTGGCGGCGCACGATTTCCAGGTACTGTGCGGCTCGCGCCGGGTCGGCGCCCCCGCGCTCCAGCAAGGTGACGGCGCCCGAGATCGCCGCCAGCGGGTTGCGCAGTTCGTGGCCCAGCATCGCCAGGAACTGGTCCTTGGCTTCGTTTTGCGCCTGTGCCGCTTCGCGGGCGGCGGTCTCGTTGCGCAACAGCCGTTCACGCTCGGCTTCCGCGGCCAGGCGCGACTGCCGCTCGGCGTCGAGCAGGGCTCCCGCATCGGCCAGTGACTGGTGCAACTGGCTTACTTCGGCGATGGGTGAGCGCTCGGCCTGCGGCTCGCGCCCCTGGCCCAGCGCAATGGCCGCCCCGCCGGCCCGCTCGATGGCCTTGATCAGGAGCCGGCCGAACCCGCCGGCGGCGAGCAAGGCGGCGCCCACGGCCAGCGCCAGCCCCAGCAACGCCAGCTCCATGGCCTGGCGCGATGGGGCTTCGATCGACCGCACGGGGGCGGCGACGGCGATGGTCCAGTCGCTCAGCGACGAATGGGCGAAGGCGTCATAGCTTTCGATGTTCTCCAGCGTCGAATGGCGGATCAGGCCGTCTGGGGACCCGGCGGCGGCGGCCACCAGTTCCGGTCGGGCCTGCTTGCCCAGGTAGTCCTCGGCGTTGTGGCTGCGCGCGATGAACCGCCCGTCCCGGTCGATCACGGCCACGATCCAGTCGGGTGGCAGGCGCTGGTCCAGCGCCGTGCGGGTCCAATGGTCGACCACGAAAGCCTGGGCCAACACGTACCGGACCGGGCCGGCGTCCGCGGCCACATTGACGGTGGTCAGCGGCTTGTTCGGGATCGGGCCGACCAACAGGCCGCTCACCACCGGCCGACCCGATGACAGCACCTGGGCAACCCGCTCGGCCGCTATCGGCGAAGGCGGTGGGGTGCCGAACGGCACGCTGGTATTGAAGACCTGCCGGCCCGTTTCGTCCAGCACCAGGGTCCAGACATCGGGCAATTGATTCAGCGCGGCGGCCTCCGCATAAAAGGCCTTGAGATCGCCCTGCCGCAGCGACGGCGATCGGCCCAGCGCCTTCAGCGCCGACAGCGATCCCTGCACCTCACGATCCACGATCAGCGACGTCGCGCGCGCCGTCTCGCGCAGGCCCCGCAGGGCGGCTTCGCGCTCACCTTCCCGGATCTGGTCCAGCGCAATCCCGGCTGCCAGGACGACGGGCAGCAGAATGGCGATGACCATCAGCACGAGGAGGGAGCGAATTCGCATTCAATCGCGGGGTCCGCGGTGGTGGCGATCGATTCATTCTAACCAGCGTCCCCGGCCCCCGGGCCGGCGCTCAGCCCGGCAGTCCGTCGAGGCGCGGCCGGGTCAGCACGGGCCAGTAACGCACGGCATACAAGCCGAAACCCGCCGACCACAACGCGGCCGAACAAAGGACCGCATGCAGGGTCAGCGCCGGGGCCAGCATTGGCACGAACACGCGCACCAGCGCAGCGGCGAGCACCATCGCATAGCAGGCGACCTCCCAGCGGTCGGCCCGCAGCGGCCGGCCGGTGTGGCCGCGCGCGGTGCGCGTCATCATGCCGATGATCATGCCGCCGATCGCGCCCACCGTGAGCGCATGGGTGGCGAAGGTCGGGGCCAGCCAGCCCAGCGCCGACAGTGCGCGCAGCACCAGGTGCACCGGAATCCAGAGGTAGGCGCCCTGCAGCACCCACACCAGGGGGTTGCGCAAGGTCTTCCAGGGCTGCCACAGCGCCCAGCGCACAAGGTGTGCCAGCGCAGCCAACACCGCCAGCACCGCCAGCAGCGCGCCGCCGGCTTGCAGCAGGTCGGCGGCCAGCAGCGCCAGCACTGAGCCGAGCGCGAGCTTCTCGACCCACGGCCGGCGTGTAGCCGCTGCTCCCGGAACGCCGTTGTTGGTGAACATGGGAATCACCCGGCCGCCCATCACCACGACGATGAACAGCACGATGTCCAGCGCGGCCTGGATACCGATCATCCCCGGGAACCGAAGCACCCCGAGCTGGTCGAGGTGCACCGCGAGCGAAGCCGCCGACATCAGCACCAGCAGGCCGACGAAGAAGTAATTGCGCCGGTTGCCGGCTTTGACGAAGGGGATCGCCAGCGCGATGGCGGCGGCCAGCGGAAACGCCGCATTGACCAGCGCCGCCGCCCACCCGAACGGTGTGAGCACCAGGATGCGACCCGCCAGCCATAGCGCTGCCAGGGCGGCCAATGGCGCGCCGGACAGCGTCGGCTCGTTGGCCCAGTTGCGCCCGGCGGTGAGCAGGAAGCCCACCACCACCGCCAGTGCAAAGCCGAAGGTCATTTCATGGGCGTGCCAGATCGGCCCTTGCAGATAGGGCCGGCCAAGCCAGCCCGAGAACTGCAAGGCCCACAAGGCGATCGACAGCGCGGCAAAGGTGCTGGCCAGCAGGTAGAACGGCCGGAAGCCGAGCCGCCACAGCGCGAATTCCCGGCCCGGCGCCGCCTGGGGCGGCTCGTCGAGTTGCATCGATCCCGGCATCACGTGCCCTCTCTGGCGCCCTCGGCGCTGTGTCGAATCCGCCAGACCACCGCGGCCCCGGCGATCGTGGCGGCGAACAACGCGATGGATGCGGCGTTGAGGCCCGCACCCGCGGCACGCTGCGCCGCGTCGACGGCGCCCCAGCCCAGGCGCAGCACCAGCGAGAGGTGCAGCGCCGCCAGCGGAACATAGAAGAACCATCCGAACCGCAGCTTGACCCGCGCGATGGCCGGCAGGATGACCGGCGCGTGCCCCATCATCATGCTGAAGATGAAGCCCAGCCCCAGCGCGTGCAGCGCGGTGTCGCGCCACGGCAGGCCCAGCGCGGTGGCGGCCCAGGCCACGCCGGCAACGGCCAGCCAAGCGTAACCGCCCAGCAGGCAGACCGCCATGTAGCGGCTCAGGCCCTGCGCGAAGACGGTCCGGCGTGCGATGTCGAACGTGACCAGCCACAGCGCCAGCAGCACCAGCGACGCGCCGTACAGGACGCCGCCCGGTCGCGGCACCGCAAAAGACGCGACCGCCCCCAGCAGCATGGCCGCGAGGATGCCCACCAGCAGCACCGGCGCGGCCGGCCGGCGCGGCATCAGGCGTGTCATTTCCAGCCGCTCGGCGGCGATGGTCATGACCAGGAAGCCGAACCACCATGGGAGCGTCGCGGCGCTGCCCTGCCCGGTCGCTAACAACAGATTGCCGGCGAGCCAGGCCAGCGCACTCATCAGCAACAGCCAGGTGTGAGGCGCAGCTTGGCGCCGCACGACGACGATGTTCACCCCGGTGAAGACGACCGACGCGGCGACGATCAGCCAGGCGCCGGCATCGGAGCGGCTGGCCAGCAGGCACACCCCGCCCATGGCCGACGCCAGCGGCGCGAGGAAAGCCGAGGGCAGCTTCACGGCGACCGCGCGCTCCAGGCCGATCACAGTCCCGAGAAAGGCGCAGATCATCAGCGCTGCGTGGGCGAGGCCGGCCTGGCCCAGCCAGGCGGCGTCCCGGGTGACCGGGACGACCACCCCGACCCGCAGCAGTCCGCCGGCGATGCCGGTGAGCAGCGCGACCGCAACCAACGCCAGGAACAGGGGCCGCGCCGCGATCGCCGCGAGAGAAGATCCGCGCTTCGGACGCAGCGCCGGACGTGCCATTACCAGCCCATGAAACGCCGGGCCCGGGGGCTCAGCCGCTCCATGGTCCACGGCGGATCCCAGACCAGCTCGACATGCACCAGCAGCTCGGGCGGCGCAATGCGGTCCAGCTCGCTTTCGGCTTCATCGACGATGACGTCGGTCACCGGGCAGGCGGCCGAGGTCATGGTGATCAGAACATGCACCTTCTGCGCATCCACCGTCACGCCGTAGATCAGCCCGACATCGACGATGCTCATCGCGACCTCCGGATCGACCACCTTGCTGAGGGCGTCCAGGATCGGCTGGCGCAGCGCTTCCGGGCCTTCGTAGGGATACGGCGGCTTGTCCTCCATCGGATCGCC
>JAAOZX010000356.1 GCA_012274225.1 Comamonadaceae bacterium
AGCG
Organism: Comamonadaceae bacterium; assembly: GCA_012274225.1. Taxonomy (GTDB): domain Bacteria; phylum Pseudomonadota; class Gammaproteobacteria; order Burkholderiales; family Burkholderiaceae_C; genus Ramlibacter. Next base: position 5 of record JAAOZX010000356.1, read on the forward strand.
AATTCAAGGGCCGCAATGTGCTGCTGGTGGACGACTCGATCGTGCGCGGCACCACCAGCCAGGAGATCGTGCAGATGGCGCGCGACGCCGGCGCGCGCAAGGTGTACCTGGCCAGTGCCGCCCCGCCGGTGCGCTTTCCCAACGTGTACGGCATCGACATGCCCACCGCGACCGAGCTGGTGGCGCACGGCCACACGATTGAAGAGGTGCGCGCCATCATCGGCTGCGACGCCCTGATCTACCAGGACGTCGAGGGCATGAAGCGCGCCGTGCTGAAGGCCGCCCAGGGCGCCGGCGCACCCAAGCTCGACGGCTTCGACGCCTCGTGCTTCGACGGCGTCTACGTGACCGGCGACATCAACGCCGACGACATCGCCCGCATCAACGCGGCGCGCGTGGGGCAGGAAGACCCGCTGGACGAAGACACTTCCCGGCTGGCTCTGCCCAACGCGCAGGACGCGTAGCTCCCCCAACATCTCGAAGACCTGACAGCCGACCTCGCGCGCGGCCTCGACAACACCGTGAACGACAACACAAAAGCCAGGGGCGCCACCGTCCACACCCGCACCCGTTTCGCGCCTTCGCCGACCGGGTTCATCCACCTGGGCAATATCCGCTCGGCCCTGTATCCCTGGGCCTTCGCGCGCTCGACCGGAGGCGACTTCATCCTGCGCATCGAAGACACCGACCTGGAGCGCTCGACCCAGGCCGCGGTCGACGTGATCCTGGAGAGCATGTCCTGGCTGGGCCTGGACCCCGATGAGGGCCCTATCTACCAGATGCAGCGGATGGACCGCTACCGCGAGGTGCTGGCCGGCATGGTGCGGGACGGCAAGGTCTATCCGTGCTACATGAGCGTGGCCGAGCTCGATGCCCTGCGCGAGCGGCAGCTGGCCGCTAAACAGAAGCCGCGCTACGACGGCACCTGGCGGCCCGCGCCGGGCAAGGTCCTGCCGCCGGTGCCCGAGGGCGTGCAACCCGTGCTGCGCTTCATGAACCCCGAAGGTGGCGGCGTGGCCTGGGACGACAAGGTGAAGGGCCGCATCGAGATCCGCAACGACGAGCTCGACGACCTCGTCATCGCCCGGCCGGCAGTGAAGGGTGAAGCCGTGGGCACGCCCACCTACAACTTCTGCGTGGTGGTCGACGACATCGACATGAAGATCACCCATGTGATCCGGGGCGACGACCACGTGAACAACACGCCGCGCCAGATCAACGTCTTCCGCGCGCTCGGCCACGAGCCGCCGGTGTATGCACACCTGCCCACTGTGCTCAACGAGCAGGGCGAGAAGATGAGCAAGCGCAGCGGCGCCAAGCCGGTGACGCAATACCGCGACGAGGGCTACCTGCCCGACGCGATGATCAACTACCTGGCGCGCCTGGGCTGGTCGCATGGCGACGCCGAGATCTTCAGCCGCGAGCAGTTCGTGGGCTGGTTCAGCCTGGACCACCTGGGCAAGAGCGCCGCGCAGTTCGACGAGGCCAAACTGCGTTGGGTCAATGCCCAGCACATCAAGGCCATGGGCGAGGACAAACTGGCGCTGCTCGTTGCCCAGCAATTGAACAAGCGCGGCATCCACCACTTCTTCGAAGGTCACCTGGCGCAGATCTGCGCCGTGTTCAAGGACCGCTGCGACACCACGGTGGCGCTGGCGGACTGGGCGGTCCGGTTTTATGCGCCGGTGACGCCCGACCCCGATGAACTGGCCAAGCATGTGGTCCCCGGCGTGCGGCCGGCCGTCAGCATGCTGGCCCGGGTGCTCGCGGGCTGCCCCTGGAATCGGGTGGCCATCGGCGAGGCGATGAAGGAGGTGCTGCGCGCGACCGGCATGAAGATGCCACAGCTCGCGATGCCGGTGCGGGTGCTGGTGATGGGCACGGCGCAGACGCCGTCGCTGGACGCCGTGCTCGAACTCTGCGACCGCGAAACCGTGCTGCAGCGCCTGCGCGGGGAGTGAGCGTCGCGGCCCCGGGCGGGCGGCGAGCCGTCACGCCCCTGCGAGCCGGGTCGGCCGGGCGGCAAATCTGGCTATAATTCAAGGCTCGGAAATTGACGGGCTGGCGTAACAGGCAGTCCGGAAATTTAGGGGGTATAGCTCAGCTGGGAGAGCGCTTGCATGGCATGCAAGAGGTCATCGGTTCGATCCCGTTTACCTCCACCACCGAAGTCAGCACGAGGTTTTGACCCTATCGTCTAGAGGCCTAGGACATTACCCTTTCACGGTAAGTACCGGGGTTCGAATCCCCGTAGGGTCGCCAGTTTCACTCCCGGTCCTTCCATAGGGAAGCGACTTGCGGCGAGGCAGGCACAAGCCGGCAGCACTTGGCCCGCGAGGGCGAAAGCAGCCTACCAGGAGTGGTAGTTCAGTTGGTTAGAATACCGGCCTGTCACGCCGGGGGTCGCGGGTTCGAGTCCCGTCCACTCCGCCAATACATAAGGGTTTGCCGCTATGAAAATAGTAGCAAACCCTTTTTTCATTCCAAGCTTTGGAATTGAAAGTCACCTAGCGGGTTTCGCCACACGGACTGTGCGGCGGTCATAGACCTGCCTGACCGTGCGCTCACACCTGTGCAGCGTAGCGTCCATGACGTCCAGGTGGCCTTGCGCCAGCTTGTCACTCACGCCCTTGGGCCGGCAGTCTTGAAGACTGAACGGCTGGAACGCGATCGTGTCTGTCGCGGCCTGCTCGACGCACTTCTTCATGAGCTCAGAGAGTGTCTTTCTCCAACCGCCCTTCGTGTACTTCTGGCCCTGCAGGTTACCGAACACGTACCACGACCCGGCCAGCTTGCTGCGGGGAATTGCCAATGCTTCCTTGATGACGGCTTGGAGTTCGTCGCTCCACTCGATCAGCCCTTGTTGTTGCGCCTGGCGCATTTGGCGTTTGGCGGCGGTCCAGAAGATGCCCTCTGGCTTGATCTGGTCGCGGGTGAGGGCGCGGACCTCGACGGAGCGACGGACACAAAGGTAGGCGGTTTTCAGGGCCAAGGCGACGATTAGGCGGGAGCCGCCGAGCTTACGGCCCACGTCCACGGCCAAATTCAGTTCGTAGCTCAGGCGAAATGCCCATTCTCCGGACGGCTGCTTGTAGCCGATAGAGTAGTCGCGAACGCCCCTGCGCTCATAGACCGGCCCAGAGGGCCTATCTGACCCGCAGATCATCCGAGCGCTAAGGGGCGCGCTCGAGTGGCCCGATGGACGCGAACAGAGCTGAGAACTCGGTCATCTGGGGCGCTTGCGCCGTTGCGCCACGGCGTTCGTTGCCGCTTGCTGG
>JAAOZX010000357.1 GCA_012274225.1 Comamonadaceae bacterium
GCGACGCGCGACGTTCCGCTGCGAGGCGAGGCCTGGGTCGACGCGCCCTTGCTGGACACGCTGGGCTTGAAGACCGGCGATCCGGTGCTGCTGGGCGACGCGAGCCTGCGCATCACGCGCGTGATCGTGCTCGAGCCCGACCGAGGAACCGGCTTCGTCAACTTCGCGCCCCGGGTGATGATCAACGAAGCGGACCTGCCGGCCAGCCGCCTCATTCAGCCGGCCAGCCGGGTCGGTTACCGGTTCGCGGTGGCCGGGCCCGACGCGCAAGTGAGCACCTTTCTGAAATGGTCGCTGGAGGAAGTCAGGAATCCGTCGATCCGTGGCGTGCGCGTGGAGTCACTGGAGGGTGGCCGTCCCGAGATGAGGCAGACGCTGGACCGGGCCGAGAAGTTCCTCAACCTGGTGGCGCTGCTGGCCGCGCTGCTCAGCGCGGTGGCCGTGGCGCTGGCGGCGCGGGGCTTCGCGGCTTCGCACCTCGATGACTGCGCGATGCTGCGAGTGCTGGGCCAGAGCCAGCGCACCATCGCCCTGAGCTACACCTTGGAGTTCGGCCTGATCGGCGTCGCCGCCAGCGCGCTGGGCGTGCTGATCGGGTTTGCAGTGCATTTTGTCTTCATCGTGCTGCTGGCAGGCCTGGTCGAGGCCGCGCTGCCGTCGGCCAGCGTGTGGCCGGTGGCCTTCGGTTTGGGGATGGGCCTGACGCTGCTGTTCGCATTCGGCCTGCCGCCGGTGCTGCAGTTGGCGCAGGTGCCGCCGCTGCGGGTGATCCGGCGCGACGTCGGCAATCTCAAGCCGGCCTCGGCTGCGGTACTGGCCGTCGGTGTCATCGGCTTCGCGGCGCTGTTGCTGGCGGCCAGCAGCGACCTGGTGTTGGGTGGCATTGCGGTGGGCGGGTTCGCCGGCGCGGTCGTGGTGTTCGCGGCGCTGAGCTGGCTCGCGGTCAAGGTGCTGCGCGCCTCGGTCAACGAAGCCACCGCGCCGCGCTGGATGGTGATGGCCACGCGCCAGATCTCGGCCCGGCCGGCCTACGCCGTGGTGCAGGTGAGTGCGCTGGCGGTCGGCCTGCTGGCACTGGTGCTGCTGGTGCTGCTGCGCACGGACCTGATCGCGAGCTGGCGCCAGGCCACGCCGCCGGACGCGCCCAATCGCTTCGTGATCAACGTCATGCCGGAGCAGGCCGACGCCTTCCAGCGGGCCTTGCGCGCGGCCGGCGTCGAGCGCTTCGACTGGTATCCGATGATACGGGGGCGGCTGGTGGCGGTGAACGGCAAGGCCGTGTTGCCTGACGATTACCGGGAAGAGCGCGCCAAGCGCCTGCTGGACCGCGAGTTCAACTTGTCGGCAAGCCCGGTGCAGCCGCCGCACAACCAGATCGTTGCGGGCCGATGGCAGCCGCAGGAGCAGGGTGCCGTCAGCGTGGAAGAGGGTATTGCCAGCACGCTGGGCCTGAAGCTCGGCGACGCGCTGCGCTTCGACATCGGCGGCGTGCCGACCGACGCCAGGATCACCTCGCTGCGCAAGGTCGACTGGGGCTCCATGCGCGCCAATTTCTTCGTGATCTATCCGGTGCGCAGTCTGGCCGATGTGCCGGTCACCTACATGAGTGCGTTTCGCGCGCCCGAGCGCCCCGGCTTCGACAACCAGCTGGTGCGCGCGTTTCCCAACATCACCGATGTCGACATGACCAGCACCATCAACCAGATTCAGGCGGTGCTCGACAAGGTGATCCGGGCCGTCGAGTTCCTGTTCGCATTCACGCTGGCGGCCGGGATGGTGGTGCTGTTTGCCGCCGTGACAGCCACGCGCGAGGAGCGCGCACGTGAGTTCGCGATCATGCGCGCCATCGGGGCCAGCGGCGCACTCCTGCGCCAGGTCCAGCGCGCCGAACTGATCGGCGTGGGTCTGCTGGCGGGCGCTCTGGCCAGCATCGCAGCCAGCGCCATCGGGTGGGCCATGGCGCGCTATGTCTTCGGCTTCGACTGGACCGCTTCGCCGTGGGTGGCGCTGGGCGGCGCGCTGGCCGGCGCGGTGCTGGCTTTGGCGGCGGGCTGGTGGGGGCTGCGCGAAGTGCTCAGCCGGCCGGTGGTGGAGACGCTGCGGCGCGCGCCTCAATGAGCAAAGAAAAACACCCGGCTCTGCCGGGTGTTCTGGATCGCGCCAAGCGAGCGGCGCCTAGAAACCGATCGACAGCAGGCTGTACGCGGCGACCACGGTGATCAGCAGCGCGCCACCATAGCAGACCAGCTTGGCCAGCGCGCCGGTGGGGACGCCCAGGTCGTGCAGGCTGTGATAGATGCGATGCACCGCATGGTATGCAAAGAGCCAGATCAGCGCAAAGAGCAGACCCTTGCCGAACCAGTTCTGCGAGAACGCGAGCACGCGCTGGTAGGACAGCAGGTTGCCGCCGTAGGGCCAGCCGAGCGGCGCTGCGATGCCGGTGACAAAGACAAGCGCCGTGCCGAACAGCGCCGAGAGCATTCCCCCCGCGCCGAACATCAGCCAGAAGATCGGCGCCCGGGAGCGTTTGAGTTCGCCGTTCATGCTCGCATCCCCCAGACAATGGCCAGCACCAGCGCGGTCGCGACGATCGTCACGACATAGCCGATGCGGGTGATGGTCGCGCCTTCGACGCGTTTGCCGCCGGCGAACATCATCGGCATGGTCTTCGGCATGATGTCGAACCAGCTCTTGGCGTGAACCGCGAAAGATATCATCAGAATGAGGTGCAGCAGGATCGAGCCCGGGCTGCGCAGCGCGGCCAGCCAGCCGTTGAAGGCCGCCTCGCCCTGCGCCAGCCTCAGCACGCCGAACATGAGGATGATGGCGTACACCAGCACGGCGATCGCCGTGACCTCGCGGACCATGTAGCGGACAAAGAACGGATCGCGGCGCCACCAGCCTTGCATCGGCCGGACATAGCCTGTCCTCAAAGTGGCCTTGTGGTTCATGTCGTTGCCCCCTTCGGAGAGAGGAATCGGAGGAAATAGTCTTTCGCGCTGTTGACCTTGTTCTGGTTCACCGCGTTGGCCGGATCGACGCCCTTGGGACAGACCTCGGAGCAATAGCCCACCGCGGTACAGCCCCATACGCCTTCCTCGGTGTTCACGATCTTCATTCGCTCGGCCCGCCCGCCGTCGCGGGAGTCGGCGTTGTAGCGGTGCAGCAAGGCCAGCACACCCGGTCCGGTGAAGTCCGGGTTGAGCCCGTACTGCGGGCAGGCGGAGTAGCACAGCATGCAATTGATGCACGAGCTGAACTGCTCGAACTGCTCCAACTGGTGTGGCGTCTGCAGGTATTCACCCTGGGACAGCTCGCGCGGTTCCTTGGGGATGATGTAGGGCTTGATGCTCTCGAGCTTGGTGACGAATTCGCTCACGCTCACGACCAGGTCGCGTTCGATCGGAAAATGCGCCAGCGCCTCGACCCGCACCGGCCCGGGCAGCAAGTCGCGCAGGAAGGTCTGGCAGGACAGCTTGGGCTTGCCGTTGACCATCATGCCGCAACTGCCGCAAATCGCCATGCGGCAGGACCAGCGGAAACTCAGCGTGCCGTCGAGGTCATCCTTGATGTACTGCAGGCCCTGGAGCACCGACATGTCGTCGGTGAACGGCACGTAATAGCTTTGCCAGACCGGTTTGTCTTCTTCCTCGGGTCGGTAGCGAAGGACCTGGATTTCGATTCGTTGGTTGTCAGGCATGTGCGGCCTCCTTGGCCTTGCGGTCGGCCTCTTCGCCGGCGGCGCCGTAAGCGCGGGTGCCGGGCTGCGAGGTCGTGATCTTGACCGGGCCGTAGGAAATGGTGGGGGCATCCGGGCCACGGTAGGTGGCCAGCGAGTGCTTGAGGAAGTTGACGTCGTCGCGCGCCTCGAAACCGTCCAGCCGCTGGTGCGAGCCGCGCGACTCCTTGCGGTTCAGCGCCGAATGGGCCATCGCCTGGGCCACATCCAGCAGGAAGCCCAGCTCGATGCCCAGCAGCCACTCGGTGTTCCAGGCCTTGGAATGGTCGTCGATCCGTACCTTCTGGTAGCGCTGCTTCAACTCGGCCAGCTTGTCGCAGGTCGACTGCATGGTGGCGGCGGTGCGGTAGATGCCGCAGCCGTCTTCCATGCTCTTGGCCATCTCCTTGCGCAGCGTGGCGATCTTCTCCGTTCCGTCCTTGCGCGAGACCAGGGCCGAGCCCTGGCGGCGGGCTTCCTCGGCCAGCTTCAAAATCTTGTCGGTGTTGGCGTGCGGCAGGCTCTTGGCATAGGCGGCGGCTTCGATGCCGGCCACCTTGCCGAAAACCAGCAGCTCGGTCAGCGAATTGGAGCCCAGGCGGTTGGCGCCATGAATGCCGACGCTGGAGCATTCGCCCACCGAGTACAGGCCGGGCAGGGGCGCTGCGGTGGCTCCGTCCGCGGTGATCCCACCCATCGTGTAGTGCACCGCGGGCAGCACCGGGATCGGCTCCTTCGCGGGATCGACGCCGAGGTATTCGACGGCGAGCTCATAGATCTGCGGCAGGCGCTCGCGCAGCTTCTTTTCGCCCAGGTGGCGCAGGTCGAGGAGCACCACGTCGCCGTGCGGGCCCTTCACCGTGCGGCCCTTCTGTTTTTCGTGCCAGTAGGCCTGGCTCAGCCGGTCGCGCGGTCCGAGCTCCATGGCCTTGTTGACCGGCGTCGGCGATGCCGGGCCCAGGCCATAGTCCTGGAGGTAACGGTAACCGTCCTTGTTCAGCATGAATCCGCCTTCGCCGCGGCAGGCTTCCGTGAACAAGAGCCCGGTGCCGGGCATGCAGGTCGGGTGGTACTGCACGAACTCCATGTCGCGCAGAGGCACGCCGTGCCGATAGGCCAGGGCCATGCCGTCGCCGGTGACGATCCCGCCATTGGTGTTCTCGCGGAACACCCGGCCGGCGCCGCCGGTGGCGATGATCACCGACTTGGCCTGGATCAGGCGGAATTCGCCGGTGGCGATCTCGATCGCGACCACGCCTTGCACCCGTCCTTCGTCGACCACCAGGTCCATGCAGAAGTGCTCGTCGAAACGCCGGATCGAGGGATACTTGATCGACGTCTGGAACAGCGTGTGCAGCATGTGGAAGCCGGTCTTGTCGGCCGCGAACCAGGTGCGCTCGATCTTCATGCCGCCGAAGGCGCGCACGTTCACATGCCCGTCGGGCCTGCGGCTCCAGGGGCAGCCCCAGTGCTCCATTTGCACCATTTCCTCATGGGCCTGGCCCACGAAGAACTGCACCACGTCCTGCTCGCACAGCCAGTCGCCGCCGGCGACGGTGTCGTGGAAGTGCGCCTCCAGGCTGTCGTGCGGCTGGGTCACTGCGGCCGCTCCGCCTTCCGCCGCCACGGTGTGGCTGCGCATCGGGTAGACCTTGGAGATCAGCGCGATGCTGAGGGTCGGATCGGCTTCCGCAACCGCGATCGCGGCTCGCAAGCCAGCCCCGCCGGCCCCCACGATCGCGACATCTGCCTTGAATGTTTCCATGATGGCGTCAGCGGATCAGAACCAGTTTCTGGTAGAGCCCGCCGTAATAGGTTTGTTTTTCGATCGATGCGAAAGATGTGTTCGCCGGCATGAAGGCCGCCAGCTCGTTGTCCCACAAATCCATCGCGTAGGGCTCCAGCTTGCGGAAGACACCGGTCATCAGCAGGCGCAGGGGATGCCAGGGCGAGGGCCGGTGATAGTCGACGATCACGATCTTGCCGCCCGGCTTCACCACCCGCAGCGCCTCGGCCAGCGTCGCGCGCCGCACCGATTCGGGTTGCTCGTGGAGCAGGAAGAACAGCAGGACCTGGTCGTAAGACGCGTCGGGACAGGCCAACGAGGAAGAGTCGCCCTGCATCAGGGCGACCCGATCGTCCACCGGCATCTTGCCCGCCAGATTCAGCAACTGGATCGGCAGGATGTCGACGACGTCCAGATTGGCATCCGGGGCCAGCCGCTGGCGCAGCCGCGGCGTGATGTTGCCGTATGCGCATGCCACCTGCAGCGTGTGCCCCGTCACCGTCTGGCCAAGATCATCGAGTGCCGCGTCGCGCAGCCGCCCGTAATTGCCGAAAAGGATCAGGTTGACCAGCCACTCCCGCTCGAACAGTTGCACCGCATTGGGGTGGACATAGGCCCACCAGTAGACCTGTTCGAGGTAGCGGGGAATTGGCAGCGGCGCGACCGGCGCTGGCACCGGTACTGCAAATGTGGCGTCGGCGACGGGCGGTGGTGGCATTCAGCAATTCTCTTTTTGCGGCCGCTCGGCGCCTACTGGGCCAGGATGAACTGCACCAGGTTCTTGACCTGGGCCGGGTCGCCCTTGGCGACCTTGTGCTCTTCCTGGGTGCCGTCATCCATCTTGACCTTGGGACCCGTGGTCAGGAACGTCACCAGTTTGGCCTCGGCGTCGGCCTTGCCCTTCATGGCGGCGGCGGTCTTCTTGAACGACGGGCCCTTCTTGTCCTTGTCGACCGAGTGGCACTTGGTGCAGCCGTTGTCCTTCAGCATCTTGTTGGCGCCATCGGCATCGACGGCAGCGCCGGCGGGCATGACAAACGCGAACGAGGCAGCTGCGGCTGCGAGCAGGGGGATGACTTTCAATTTCTACTCCTGTGTTGAAAGGTTGAAACAAGCATTGCGACGCAACAATGGTGCCGCCAGCGGCATCAGACCGGCTTGACGAATGTCAACCGCTGTCCTAACAGGGTCCGGTCAGCTCGCAAGACCTCAACCTGCGCGCTGCGCGGACGCTGCCGGCCGCCACGGCGGCTACTGGCGAAAACCGGAAAGAAGAGCGGCAGTCCCGCGCTGGGCGAGACTGCCGGCCGGGACGCCAACGGCTACCGCCATTGGTAAATGTAGGAAACGCCCAAGAAGCTGACGCTCTGGTCCTGCTTGCGGTTGACCGTCGTCCCATCGGAATACACGTACGGCGTGCCGTTGTAGTTCCAGGCCCAGTCGTTCCAGCGGGCATTGTCATAGGTGAACACCAGGCGAACCGCCGACTGCTTGTCGATTGCGTAGCGGCCGTACAGCTTCAGGCGGGTCTGCCGGTACACGATATTGGGCAGGCCGCCGGTGGCAGCCAGTAGTGCAGCGCTTCCCGCATCGGCCGTGCTGTCCAGCGTCTGCGCATAGACGTTCTTTTCGTCCATGTACGAGAGCGTTCCACCCAGGTCGAGCTTGGCGGTGGCCTTGCCCGTGAAGCCGATGCCCACTGTACTGGCTGTGTTGTCATAGGCCATGAAGGCCGCGCCGGGCCGGGCCTGGTCGAGTTCCTGCCGGCCATACGACAGAAAGCCGTTGAGGTTCCAGGCATCGGTAAGCGCATAGTTCCAATCCAGGCTGGCATTGCTCATGTCGGCGCTGTGAACGCCATAGATGCTCGGCGAGCTGAATCGATCCTTCCCGGCCTCAACGACGAATTGCAGAGACAGTTTCTCCATCGCCTGCCAGTCGGCGTTGAACTTGACCTTGTCACGCTTACGGTCCATCAGGTTGACCGGGAAGATGCCGGTGGCAAAACCAGTGCTGGCCGCGCCCGTATCCGTCACCTCGGTCACGCCAGTGCCGCTGTTGTCCCTCAGCCAATTCGATCCATCGCGTTTGGCGCTTTCCAGGCTGATCGCGCCGCTCAGGTCCTCGCCCATTCGTTTGCGCAATTCGGCCCGCACGCTGTTCTCGTCGGTCTTCTGGCGCAATGCGGTGACACCGGCAATGGCACTGCTGGGCGTGAAAGTATCGCGGTCGACATTGTTCAAGCCGATGCCCAGCAAGCCACGGTAGTCGCTGCTGAACTGGTAGGCCGCCTCGGCCTTGCCCTTCACGGTCGTCAGGGGATACTGCCGGTTGGTATAGGTCGAAGTGCCTTCGACGTTGTAGAGGTTGATCGGCGTGCTGTCGCTGCGATGCTCATAACGCAAGTTGGCCGTCAGCGCGAGCTTTGGCATCGGACGCGATGTGACCCCGACCTGGGCCAGCGATGTCGTCAGCTTGCCGCCCAGATCGGACACCCCGGCCGGCGCGGCGGTGAATCCCGCGGCTGCAAAATTGTCTTGCTGCGTCGCCCGCGAATAGCCCAGCTTGAAATTCATCTGGGTGGTGCGCGTGAAAGCGTAGGCGCCGCTCAGATCGAGCTGGTGAGCCTGGTTGTCGGGCGGAAGGGCAACCGGCTGCCCCAGGATTGGCTGCAATCCGGCGGCCAGCGGCAGGAGCGCGCCCACCGGGTTGTACAGGCTGCCCGAAACCGAAGGCGTCATGCTCCCGTTCTGATTCTGATAGAACGATCCGTAATAGCCGGCCGACAGTTTCAGCTGCTCGCCGGCGAACGTGAAGCGCGCTTCGGCCTGGCTGTGGTTGGAGTCGATCGGCTCGGGCAGCAGCAGGATGGCCGTACCGGTTTCGGTCCCGGTGCCGGGCCTGCAGCCGGGCGCCACGGCCGACGGGCAGGTCATCCCGATCCCGAACAGCCGCGAACCTTCCTTGTGTTCCGAGTTCAGGCTGACGTCGAACTGCCATTGGCGCGTGATCACCTTGGAGAAAGCGAACCCCAGGCCCTGCCGCTTGGTCTTCAGGTCGTAGTCGTTGCCGGTGCCTGGCCCGCCGAGCAGGGGGGCGACCAGGGGCGTCGTGGTACCGCCGCCACTCACCCCGGTGTTCGGTGTGTTCGGGTCGCGCCGCACGATTTCGCGGTAGTCGGCCGAGAACTTCCAGTCGCCCTGGCGCTTCCACTGGAATCCCAGTTCGCGCGGGCCATTGACTTCGTCGACGGCCCGGAACTGGGTGGACGTGCCCTTCTCATCGTCGCGGCGGTAGTAATCGGCTCCGCCGAAGCCCGTGCCGCTGGCGCCCGGGCGCAGTCCGTTGTACTGATTGAAGATCGAGCGATCGGCGCCATCGCCGCTGAACGCGCCGACGCCGATGTTGACGGAGCCTTCGTAGGCCGGGGCCACCTGGGCCTGGACCGAACCGAAAGCCGAGAGCAGGGCCAGCGCCATCAGCGTGAGGCGGGCATCGAGGGGCCGGACAGGTGAGGTCATAGTCATTCTCCGGTCTTAGCGGAACAGCAACCGCGGCGTCGGGTTGGTCGCCGACGGGTTGTTCGAGCCATGCACCTGGGTGTGGCAGTTCATGCAACTGCGTCCCTGCCAGATGTTGACCACGTTCTTGCCGTTGCTGTTGCCGGTGATGGCGGGCGCCACTTGACCGGGCGCGGCCGGCGGAAATACCCCGGTCTGCCCGCCCACGGCGCCGACGCCGCCGCCCACGTGCGGCGTATGGCACTGCTGGCACAGCATCGGCGGCCTGGACTTGAGCATCGCCGCCACGTTGCTGCCATGTGGGTTGTGGCAGATCGCGCAGTCCTCAGTCACCGGTTCATGCTGGTGCACGAACGGCCCGCGCTTTTCGGCGTGGCAGGTGAAGCAGGTGTCGTTGACGCTGTCGCGCTTGACGAGTTTCGGGCCGGCCGAACCGTGCACGTTGTGGCAATCGGAGCAGGTCATGATGCCTTCGGGCACCGGGTGGTGCGAAGGCCGCGCCATCTGTGTGCGCTGCTCCTTGTGGCAGGTAGTGCAGAGGTCGGGCTGCAAGGTCTTGACCAGCGCCTTGTCCTGGTTGGTGTGGATCTTGTGGCACGACGAACACGCCAGGTCGGCTGTTTCGTGCTGGCTGCCACCCCAGAGCGCGCGCCGGGCATCTTTCTGGTGACAGGTCAGGCACGCGGCATTGCGTTCGGCGACCGGCGTCGGGGACGCTTTGGTGAACATACGATCCGGTTTCGCCTGAGCTTTCCCTGCTTCCTTCTTCACGTGCCCGGGGCTGGGCCCGTGGCAGGTCACGCAGGTGGGCGTGCGCGGGTCGGTCGTCACCGCGTGCGCACTGCGGCTCCAGTCCGGCAGGTCCTCGGCGTCGTGGCATTCCACGCAGGCGGCCGAAGCGGCCGCATCCATCCCGGCCGACCAGGCAGTCCCGGCCAAGCCGCACAGGCTCAGGGCAATGATCGCCATCGCACGTTTGATTCGCATTCGATCTCCTCGGCCCCTCGGCCCCTGAAAGGTGATGCCGGCGAGTGGTCTTCTTCTCATCTCGCCGGCCCCTGGTTACGGCAGATTGTGGACGATGTCCACCCCCTTGAACCCGCCGCTGGCGTGGCAATCGGCGCAGATCTCCGTTGCCTGCGCTGCCTGGGCCTGCGTGCGGTTGCCGAACGAGGCGTTGCCGAAGCTGGTGACGTGGCCGATTGCGGTCGGCGAATCATGGCACGCCGTGCAGGCGGCAGCCCAGTGCGAGATCACCGGCAGCTTGTTCATGTCGATGGCGGCGCAGCTGGTCAGCGTCTTGGCGGCGACCGTCCCATTCCCGCCGATGCAAGCGCCCGACGACTCGAACAGGCCGACATTGGGATTGCTGTAGGCGCCTGACGTCGCGTCCTTGCTCAGGCTGGTGCTGATCACCGTGGCGCCGAGAGTGCCCCGGTCCAACTTGTACGAATTGTCGACGTGGCAGCTGTTGCAGTTGAGCGAAACCTGCGGGTACGCGACCTCGGCGGCGTAATTCGTCACGGTGCTCGCCAGCGGTGCGCCGCCGCTTGCCGAGGTGCCGTCCTTGTTGAAGACTCCGATCACCGCGTTTCCATGGGTGAACGGGAAGGTCCGTTTGGAGTTGCCATGGATGCCGTGGATCATGCGCTTGAACTGGAACGACTCGTTGAGCGCCAGCCCGTTGGTCATGACCGTTGTGGACGCCCTGTTCGGATCGTGGCAGACCACGCAGGCTTCGACGATGTCGCGGGCGCCGCTATGGAAGGCGTTGGCCAGCGTGTTCGCTCCCGACGCCGTTCCGAGCATGCCGTGGCACGCATTGCACTTATCGTTCGAGACCACGGCACGGCGCGGCTGAAGCACACCTGTGATCGCGAATTCCGTGGACGTGTGCTGGACCGCCGTATTGACCAGGGTCTTGGGCGTGACTTCGGGTCTCGGATCGGCAATCGACTTGGCCACGAGCAAGGGCTCCTTGATCTGCCCGATGCTGATCACGCGCGCAGTGCCGAACGCGGCTGTGACGGTTGAGTCGGCCGGGATCGAGATCTGCACGGTGTAGTGATTGCTGCCGTCGTTGGCGCCGGTGTAGGCAAAGGCGTTGGCGCCACTGCCGGCGTTGTTGTACGAGGAGTACTCCGTCGTGCCGGCCGACTGCCCGATCATGTTCTGGTAGGCGACGTAGAAGCGCAGATTGCCGAATTTGGTGTTGCTGCCGCAGGCGATCGTGCTGGTGCCTGTGCAATCGGGCGTGACGAGGTTGTAGGCGGCATTGCCGTTGGTCGGGTCGGACAGGAAGTACTTCACGGTCACCTTGCGGGTGGCGGCATCGAACGCAACGCTGTCGATGTTCATCTTGTACTTGGCTGCGTTCACCTGCACCTGGTTGAAGTGCACGCGCTCCGGCGAAACCGCGCTGGGGGGTAAATGGCAGGCGGCGCAGTTGCCGTCTTTCAGCAGCGTGTCGGGCGCGTTCGGGTCCCGGTTGCCGTTGAAGACCTTGTGAGTATTGAACCAGTCTGATCCGGGCAGGGAGGCGTGGCAGGTCAGGCAAGCCTGCCGGCTCGGCTTGGTCTTCCAGTTGTCGCCCTGCGGCGTCGCCGGGTTCGCGCCGGAGTGGCACACCGTGCAATTGCGCAGATCTTGCGGGAAACCGACGTCCGCGTAGTCGTTCTTGCTGTCCTGGTAACCCCAGATGGTGTAGTCCTCGCCGCCCTGCCCGGCGTCGAGCTTGGCTTTGAGCAGCTTGCCTGCGTGGATCTTGTGGACCATCGTAGACAGCGTCAGCACGTTTCCGCTGTTGGCGTCGGTGGTGCCCGGGTTGTGGCACATCACGCAGAATTGGGTGTCGACGCGTCCGCCGCCGTGCAGCGCAAGCTTTTCGTGGCAGGTGTTGCAGGATGCCACGTCGGTCATCTTCTTGGTCTTGGCAGGGTCGGTGACCGCAATCGAATTGCCGTCGGCACCGACAGTGAAATCAAAGTACGGATTGACCAGGATCGTGGCGCCCGCGGCGTTCTTGTAGCTCAGCTGGATCGCGACCCGGTGGGTAAGGCCAGGCTCGAAGACCACGCCGTTGGTCTGGGCGGGGTTCTTGATATCCGTCTTGAACGTGTAGGTGTAATAGCCGTCGGGATTCAGTACCAACTGGGCGGCGGCCAGGGTCGGGTCGGTCTGCTTGCCGTCGGTGGTGGCCTGCTTGGCGCTGGCGAGCACCGGCTTGCCGCCCGGGCCGACGCCGGCGGTGGCCGTTTCGGTGCGATAGATGTAATTGACCCACTGGTCAACGTTGCCGGGGGCGCCGGGCACCAGCTTGGCGATGGCGAAGCTGACGTTGGACAGCGCCAGGTCGGTCTTGGCCTTGCCGTCGGAGAAGACGGCGAAATTGACCTTGGGCGGGCTGTTGATGGTGACGGCGGGTACGCCGGCTTCCTGCAGCACCGTGAACGATGCGGACGAATTGGTCGAAGTGTCGTTGGCCGGCGTCCCCGCAGCCTTGGCGATCGCGGCCTGGACGGACGTTGACGGCGTGGTGCCGCCGCCGGTGCCAGGAGGTGCTGTTGAGTCGCCACCGCCGCCACCGCCGCAGCTGGCAAGCGCCAGAGCGCACAGTAAGGACGCACTGACTCGGATCCAGGAATTCATCACTTTCGCTCTCCTCGGCCAGTTGGCACTGGCCACATTGCAAATCTGTTCCGCCCGGGAAACGCTCATTGTTGATTACCGCTTTGGGCAAACGATGCTACTTCAACCGATTATGGGTGTCGACCCCGATTGCATTGGTGCTTGCTTTTTCGCAAGTTGCGAAGGCCGGGATTGCCGGCAAA
>JAAOZX010000358.1 GCA_012274225.1 Comamonadaceae bacterium
GCCGGAACAAGGTGCAGGCCATGTTGAGCATCAGCAAGAGCGAAGTGCACGGCGAAGTTCCGGGATTGCAATCCGTCGACACCGCCATGGGCACCCGATGGCGGCGCAGCGCTTCCACCGGCGGCAATCTCGTCTCGCGCAGGAAATAGAACGCACCGGGCAGCAGCACGGCCACGCATCCGGCCGCGGCCATCGCAGCGGCGCCCTCTTCGGACAGCCACTCCAGGTGATCGCAGCTGAGCGCGCCAAAACGCGCCGCGAGCTGCGCGCCCTTGCTGTCGCTCAGTTGCTCGGCATGCAGCTTGACCGGCAGGCCCAGCTGCCGTGCCGCCTCGAAGACACGCTCCACCTGCGCGGGATTGAAGGCGATGCGCTCGCAAAACGCGTCCACCGCGTCCACCAGGCCTTCCGCATGCAACTGGCGCAGCATCCGCAGCACTTCGTCAATGTAGGAGTCCGGCGCGCCGGCGAATTCCGGTGGCAAGGCGTGGGCGCCCAGGAAGGTGGTGCGCACGGCGACCCGGTTGCCTTGCCCCAGCGCCCGCGCCACCTGCAGCGCCTTGCGCTCATGCTCCAGCGCCAGGCCGTAGCCGGACTTGATCTCCAGCGTGGTCACCCCTTCGGACAACAGCGCGCGCAGCCGCACCCCACTTTGGCGCGTCAGATCCTCGGGCGTGGCTTGCCGCGTGGCTTGCACGGTGGAGGCAATGCCGCCGCCCCGGCGCGCGATCTCTTCGTACGACGCGCCGCTCAGCCGCAGCTCAAATTCCATCGCGCGATCGCCGCCATAGACCAGGTGGGTGTGGCAATCGATCAGGCCCGGCGTGATCAGCGCGCCCATCGCGTCGTGGATCTCGCTGCACTGGTCGCGCACGTGGGCGGGCAGGTCGCGCTCGGCGCCGACCCAGTGAATGCTGGACCCGTTGACGACAAGGGCTGCGTCCTCGACGAGGCCATACGGTTGCGGTACGTCCGCCTGCATCGTCGCGACCCTGCATCTGTTCCATAGCTTCAGGCCCATGGCTCGATCTCCATCCAGACGGCGCTACGCGCCACGGCTTCCACATGCATTCCTGCCGGCACCGACCGCCAGGCAAGGCTGTGCGCCGGCACGGTGAGCAAACCCTGCTCGTCGCGCAGCTGGGCGGGGCCGGTTCTTGCGTACACCGCCAGCACTTTGGCGGCGCGGCCGAGGAACTGCTGCGCTCCCGCAATCCGCTGCATGCGCGCCGAAGCGAGGCCCTGCCGCACCATCAGGTTCAGGTCTTGCGTTCGGCCGTCGATAAGGTGGCAGTCCACTGCGAGGGCGCCGTCGAATTCCAACGGCTCACTGGAGGCCGTCAGGCGGTGCTCGGCGCCATTCATTTGCAGAGTGACTCCACTTCCGCTCAGCACGGCAAACCAGCGCTGCACATCCGCGAATCGCGAGAACGGGCCGCTCGCCGCCACCTCGGCTACCGAGATGCGCCAGACCCAGTCGGCACTCCCCGCGGGCCACGCCGCCAGCTCTCGCGTCACCCCTCCACCGTTGCGCCACGGGCTGGCGACGGCATCGGAGAGTCGAATCACTTGCCAGGTCATAGCTGGAAAGTGCCGTTGAAGCTGTAGCGCATGCCCGGGTGCACCAGGCGGGCGAAGCTGGCCACGTGCGGCCCGCTCACCGTGCTGCGAGTCATTACCAGGCACGGATCGCCGCGCTTGATGCGCAGGTGGCGGGCTTCCGACATGCTCGCCAGGCCGGCCTCGATCGAGTAACTGGCCTTGGTGAGCGGCGCATGCTCCAGTAGATAACTGGTCGGCGTGGTCGCATTGAAATTCACGCCCAGGTAGCCGGGGGCGGCCGCCGGATTGACATAGCGGTCCTCCAGCTGGATCGCGACCTCGTCCTCCAGGTGCAGCAACACGGTGTGAAACAGCCGGGTGCCCGCTCGCACCTTGAACACCTGCGCCAGCGCGGCATCCGCCTTGGCCGGTTCCACCGCCAGCACCCGCGTCGCGTGGCGGTGGCCGCGCTCGGTGATTTCCTCGTGGATGTCGCGCAGTGCCAGGGTGGTGGAGATCCGGTGCAATTGCGCGACGACCGTGCCCGAGCCCTGCACGCGGGTCACCACGCCCTCCACGGCGAGCTCCTTCATGGCCCGGTTCACGGTCATTCGGCTGATGCAGAACTGCTGCTGCAGCGCCGACTCGCTGGGCACCGCGTTGCCCGCCCGCCAGGTGCCGCTGCTGATCTGCCGCTTGACGAACGCCTTGACCTGTTCGTAAGCCGGCATCCGGGTTTCTGTCATGTCGCAATGCCTTGTCAGGGTTTTCCCGAAGTCCACTGGCTTGTATAGACAACTAGACTCTCGTTGTATATACAAGTTACTATACAACCAATTCCGCCACCCGTCACGGGATTCATCATGGACGCCCACTCCAACACTCCATTCGCCGCAAGCCATGCGCGCCCGGTGCGCGCTCCCCGCGGCCCGGCCCTCAGCTGTGCCAACTGGCAGATCGAAGCGGCCTACCGCATGATCCAGAACAATCTGGACCGCGAGGTGGCCGAGAACCCCGATGCGCTGGTGGTGTACGGCGGCATCGGCAAGGCCGCGCGCAACTGGGCCTGCTTCGACGCCATCCTGGACAGCCTGCGCAAGCTCAAGCCCGACGAGACGCTGTTGGTGCAATCGGGCAAGCCCGTCGGAGTCTTCCGCACCCACACCGATGCGCCGCGCGTGCTGATCGCCAACTCGAACCTGGTGCCGCGCTGGGCCACCTGGGAGCACTTCAACGAGCTCGACCAGAAGGGCCTGATGATGTACGGCCAGATGACCGCCGGCAGCTGGATCTACATCGGCTCGCAGGGCATCGTGCAGGGCACTTACGAGACCTTCGTGGAAGCCGGCCGCCAGCACTACGGCGGCAGCCTGGCTGGACGCTGGGTGCTCACGGCCGGGCTGGGCGGCATGGGCGGCGCGCAGCCGTTAGCCGCCACCTTCGCCGGCGCCTGCTCGCTCAACATCGAGTGCCAGCAGACTTCGATCGATTTCCGCCTGCGCACCAAGTACCTGGACAAGCAGGCCAAGGACCTCAAAGAAGCGCTGGCACTGATCGCGCACCACACGGCCCGCAAGGAAGCCGTGTCGATCGGCCTGTGCGCCAACGCCGCCGACGTGGTGCCGCAACTGGCCGCCATGGCCAAGGCCGGCGGCCTCCGTCCCGACATCGTGACCGACCAGACGTCGGCGCACGACCTCATCAACGGCTACCTGCCTTCCGGCTGGAGCGTCGAGCGATGGAAACAGGCCCAGCGCGACCCGGCGCAGCACGCCGCGCTGAAGCAGGCCGCCGGCGAATCGTGCGCCCGCCATGTCCGGGCGATGCTCGAATTCCATGCGATGGGCATCCCCACCGTGGACTACGGCAACAACCTGCGCCAGGTCGCCAAGGATTTCGGCGTGCCCAATGCTTTCGACTATCCGGGTTTCGTGCCCGCCTACGTGCGGCCCCTGTTCTGCCGCGGGGTCGGCCCGTTCCGCTGGGTGGCGCTCAGCGGCAATGCGCAGGACATCCACAAGACCGACGCCAAGATGAAGGAGCTGTTCCCGCAGAACGTTGGCCTGCACCGCTGGCTGGACATGGCGGGCGAGCGCATCGCCTTCCAGGGGCTGCCGTCCCGCATCTGCTGGATCGGGCTGGGCGATCGCCATCGCGCCGGCTTGGCCTTCAACGAGATGGTGCGCACGGGCGAGCTCAAGGCACCGATCGTCATCGGGCGCGACCACCTGGACAGCGGCTCGGTCGCCTCGCCCAACCGCGAGACCGAGGCGATGAAGGACGGCAGCGACGCCGTCAGCGACTGGCCGCTGCTCAATGCGCTGCTCAACACCGCCAGCGGCGCGACCTGGGTCAGCTTCCACCACGGTGGCGGCGTGGGCATGGGCTATTCGCAACATGCCGGCGTGGTGATCGTGTGCGACGGCACCGCCGAGGCGGCCAAGCGCATCGAACGCGTGCTCTGGAACGACCCGGCGACCGGCGTGATGCGCCACGCGGACGCAGGCTATGAAATCGCCGACGAGTGCGCCCGCGAGCACGGCTTGAACCTGCCGATGCAGGCCCGGTGAGTTTCGTCCGGCCCATCGCACGACTGACTTTCCGACCCTCGTTGGACGCGTTGCAGCTTGCGCAGTAGCTGCTTGTTGAACTCGACAGGAAACCCATGAAGACAGCATTCACCCGCACCGCACTCTGTTCCCTGCTGTGCCTGGCCGGCGCGGCGCACGCGGACGTGAAGATCGGCCTGAACGTGCCGCTCACCGGCTTCGCGGCTGCCGACGGCAAGTCGGCCCTCGAAGGCGCCAAGCTGGCGGTGGCGCAGGCCAACGCGGCGGGCGGCATCAAGGGAGAGAAGATCGACCTGGTGATCTACGACGACCAGGCCTCGCCGAAGGAAGCGGCGCCCATCGCCACCAAGCTGATCGAAAAAGACAAGGTGGTGGTCGCGGTCTCCGGCTCGTATTCGGCCTCCACCCGCGCCGCGGCGCCCGTCTTTCAGGCCGCCAAGGTCCCTTACGTGGTTGCCTACTCGATCCACCCGGACGTCACCGCCACGGGCGACTACATGTTCCGCGCCTCGACCATGGGCGAAGTCCAGGGCCGCGCGGGCGCCAAGCTGATCGGCGAGGTGCTCAACAAGAAGAAGGTCGCGCTCATCACGCTGAAGAACGACTTCGGCCAGGCGCTGGCCAGCGGCTTCAAGGAGGGAGCGCCCAAGTTCGGCATCAAGATCACGAACGAATATGAATACGGCATGTCGGACCGCCAGTTCGGCCCGATGATCTCCAGCCTGAAGGCCGACAACCCGGACGCGATCTATGCGTCAGGCTACTTCTTCACGGCCGGCCCGCTGGTAAGCCAGCTGCGCGCCGCCGGAATCACCGCTCCGGTGATCGGCCAGGAAGGTTACGACTCCGAGAAGTTCATGGAAATCGCCGGGCCGGCATCCGAAGGCGTGTACGTCACGACCTCGCTCGATCGTGACTCCGCCTCGCCCGTGACCAAGGCCTACCTGGCCGACTTCAAGAAGGCCGTGGGCAGCGGCTCGGACATGGTGGCCGCCGCAACCTACAGCGCCACCTACATCGCCATCGAAGCGATGAAGAAGGCTGGCACCGGCGACCGCGAGGCCATCCGCAACGCGATAGCCGGCGGCACCTTCGAGACGCCCGTGGGCAAGCTCAGTTTCAACGACCTGCATGAGGTCAACAAGGACATCCAGGTCCAGATCGTGAAGGACAAGGCCTTCCATCGCTTCGCCGTGATCTCCGATCCGGTGTACCTGGCCGCCCCCACCAAGGCCAGCATCAAGAAGTAACAGCCTGGCGCGCCGCGCCGGGGCCCAAGGCAGACCCGTGCTCTTTGTCGAACTGATCGCGCAAGGCCTGGTCCAGGGCAGCATCTACGCGCTCATTGCGCTCGGGCTGACGCTGGTCTACGGCCTGCTGCGCATCCTGCATGTGGCGCACGCCGCCCTGTTCACGCTCGGCGGCTACATGGGCGTGCTGGTCACCAACCAGACCGGCAGCCTCGGCCTCGCGATCATCGTCGCGATGCTGGTGGCGGGCGCCGCCGGTGTGCTGATGTACCGGCTGTGCTACGAGCCTATCCTGCACCAGCCGCCCTTCGTTGCCCTCATCGCTTCCATTGGCCTTTTCATCGCGTCCGAGGAAATCTACCGGCTTGTCTTCGGCGCTTATGGCCTGTCCTATGCGAACCCTCCGCTGCAAGGCCAGGTGGCGATCGGCGCCCTGAGCTTCAAGCAGGCGGAGTTGCTGGTGATGGGGGGTGGCGGGCTGGCCATCGCCGTGCTCGCCGCGCTGCAAAGCAAGACGCGCCTGGGCATCGCCTGCCAGGCGACCGTGACCGATCCGCAGATGGCCGAATCCTTCGGCATCAATCTGAAGACCGTACGCTACGTGAACTTCTTCGTGGGCTCGGCCCTGGCCGGCGCGGCCGGTGTCATGGTCGCGCTGCTGAACAACCTGGTCGAGCCCACGATGGGCAGCGTGCCCTCGTACAAGGCCCTGGCGATCATCGTTCTGGGCGGCCTCGGGTCGATCCCGGGCACGCTGATGGCGGCCCTCACCCTGGGCATCGTCGAGGCGTTCGGAACCGTCTACCTCGGCAAATTGCTCGATCGCAACGCCATCGCCTTCGCCTTCCTGATCCTGGTGCTGATGGTGCGGCCGCAGGGCCTGTTCGCGAGAAAGTAGCGGCGCATGGAATACGAGATTTCGCTGGTCATCGCCGTGGGGATCAGCGTCCTGTTCGCGCTGTCGCTGAACCTCATCACCGGCTTCTGCGGGCAGATCAGCCTCGGGCACGCCGCCTTCTTCGGCATCGGCGCATACACCTCGGCCCTCCTGTGCAAGGCCGGCATGCCGTTCCTGCTCACGTTGCCGCTGGCGATGCTGGTGCCGGGACTGTTCGGCGTGATCGTCGGGCTGGCGAGCCTGCGCGTTCGCGCAGACTTCCTGGCGATCACCACCATGGGCGTGGGCTTCCTGTTCGTCGGCGTGGTGCGGCAGCAGGACGCGCTGGGCGGCGAAATGGGCATTTCCGCCATTCCGGACACGGGCTTCTCCAAGCTCGCCTTCATGCTGCTCACGCTGCTCCTGTGCGTGCTGGCCGCACTTCTGAGTCAGTACATCCGCCGCAGCTGGATGGGCCAGGTGTTCAACGCCGTGGCCGAGGACGAGGACACCACGCGGGTGCTGGGCGTGGACGTGCCGCGCTTCAAGCTGGCCGCCTTCGCCATGGGCACCGCGCTGGCCGGCCTGGCCGGGGCGCTCTACGCCAACAACCTCAAATTCATCAGCCCCGACAGCTTCGGCTTCGTCGAGTCGATGACCGTGCTGTCGATGGTGGTCATCGGCGGCATCGGCTCGGTGTTGGGCGTCACAGCAGCCGCGATCGTGCTGTCGCTGTTGCCATCGATGTTTACCTTCGTCGGGGAGTACAAGTTGCTGGTGTATGGCGGCTTGCTGTTCCTCATGATGCGCTTCTCGCCCGACGGCGTGACGGGCGCGCTGCGCCGGGTGTTCGCGAAGGGACCGCGCTGATGCAGCCCCTTCTCAGTGCCACCCATGTCACCGTTCGCTTCGGCGGAATCACCGCCATCGACGACGTGTCCTTCGACGTGCGACCGGGCGAGCTGCTCGGCCTCATCGGCCCCAACGGCGCCGGCAAGACCACCATGATGCGGGCGATCGTCGGGATCGTGCGTCCTGCGAAGGGCAGTGTCGCGCTCGAAGGGCGGCGCCTGGACGCGCTGTCGATTGACGCGCGCATCCGTGCCGGCCTGGCCTTGTCGCAGCAGCTGGTCAAGCCGTTTCGCGAGATCGACGTGCAGGACAACGTGGCGTTTGCCGCGGGCGCCGCCAAGACGCGCACGCCCCTGCAGGCGTTCACGCATGTGAACCGCAGCGCCGAGCGAAACGTCGCGCTTGAAACACTGGGCCAGCTCGGCATCGCGGGCTTTGCCCAGCAGAGCCCGCGCACGCAGCCGCTGGGGGTGCTCAAACGCCTGGAGATGGCGCGCGCACTGGCGCTCAAGCCCAAGCTCCTGCTGCTGGACGAGCCGCTGGCCGGCCTCAACACGAAGGAGGCCCGCGGCCTGGCGGACACCATCGCCGACATCAACCGGCAGGGCATGACCATCGTCCTGATCGAGCACAACCTGGGCGAGGTGATGCGGATCTGCCAGCGCCTGGTGGTGCTGGACAACGGACGCAAGATTGCGGACGGGCCGTCCCAGGCCACCATGAACGACCCCACAGTCCGCGCCGCCTACCTGGGAGGGCAAGCCGATGCTGCAGCTTGAGGGACTGGCTTGCGGCTACGGCCTGTTCGAAGCGGTGCACGGCCTGTCGCTGCAGTTGCGCGCCGGCACCATCACCGGCCTCGTCGGCGCCAACGGCGCAGGCAAGTCCTCGACGCTGATGTGCATCGCCGGGCACGTGGCGATGAACGCCGGCACCATGAGCTTCAACGGCAAGGACATCAGCCGGATGGGCCCGCGCGAGCGGGTCAGGCTGGGAATCGCCATCTCCCCGGAAGGGCGCCGCCTCTTCAAGGACCTGAGCGTGCAGGACAACCTCAAGGTCGGTGGCTTGATCCACCCGGCGGCGCACTTCGCGCAGGACCGCGACAAGGTGCTGAGCCTGTTCCCCCGCCTGGGCGAACGACTGACCTCGCTGGCCGGGAACCTGTCGGGCGGCGAGCAGCAGATGCTCGCGATAGGACGCGCGCTCATGACCCGCCCCAGGCTGTTGATGATCGACGAGATTTCGCTGGGCCTGATGCCCAAGGTGATCGATCTGTGCTACGGCGCGCTGGAAAAGTTGCGGCGCGAGGGCCTCACGATCCTGGTGGTCGAGCAGAACACCGATCGCCTGCTGCGCGTGGCCGATGAGCTGTGCGTGCTGGAGTCGGGCCGCACCGTGTGGCAAGGCAAGGCGGCCGACGCGCGCGGCGACCCCACGCTCACCGCAGCGTACTTGGGACTGCACTGACGCGGTCGAGGCGGGCCGGGCACAGCCGGACCGACTGCTTTAGTTTCGCTGAACAACCTGCGTTCAGTGGACATCAACACCCGTTGCCGGAACAGCTGCGATGTGGCTCTTGGTTCCTTCAATCACGCGCCCAGTGCGAACCGCTGATCGCTTCTGGCTAGTTCTGCCATCGTTGGCACCTCTTTGGCGATGCGCTTGGCAACAGCTTTCTCTGCCAGTTTGAGGTCATACGCGATCTGCAGGTTCATCCACGAGCGGGCATCACCTCCAAAGAAGCGAGCCAGGCGCAAAGCCGTGTCCGGCGTGATACCCCTCGTCTCTCGTACCACTTCATTCACGCGCGCAGGCGGTACTCGCAGAGCCTTGGACAAAGCATGGGCCGACAAGCCCAGGGGATTCAAGTATTCTTCCCGCAGGATTTCGCCGGGGTGGATGGGGCGCATTCCGTTTCGCATAGCTGTCCTTTCTACCTTCCTGGCCGCTGAGGGCCTCAGTGGTAATCGACGATCTCAACGTCCTTTGGTCCTTCCGCAGTCCATACAAAGCACACACGCCACTGGTCGTTGATCCGAATGCTGTGCTGGCCACCTCTATCGCCGCCCAGCGCTTCGAGCCGATTCCCAGGAGGCGATTTCAGAAACGCCAGCGTCATCGCACTGTCGAGCATCTGCAGCTTGCGCTCGGCAACAGCTCTGAAGCCGCCGAACTTCCTGGACTTGCCTGTCTTGAACAGCTCCTCAGTATCCTTGCCACTGAACGACTGGATTGGCATCGAACGATGTTAGCATGCTTATCGATAAGCGGTAAATCCGTTGCCGATCCGACAAGGCGCCACGCCGTCAGGGCTATTCGGGACGAGCGCCCGGACCTCTTTCCATCAGCAATAAAAAGGCCGTACAGCATGGGTCTTGTAAGCTCGCGAAGTGAGCACCATCGATTTCCTTCGCGAACGCCTGCGCGCAGCGGGCGCCAAGCCCAGTCACGAGCGGCGCGTATTGCGCCTGTGGGTCCAGGCCCTGCCGCAGGACAGCGGGCGCCGCCACATCGAGGACTTCCTGCCCCAGCAGTTGCGAGAGGCATTGCCCGGGATCGTGGCTGAACTGGGCGGCTTGGCCCGCGTCGTGTCGCAGCACCCGGGACAGGATGGTTCCGTCCGGCTCCTGGTGCAACTGGCCGATGGGCAGACCTGCGAGAGCGTCTTGCTGCCGCGTGACGGCCTGTGCGTGTCCAGCCAGATCGGCTGCGCCGTCGGGTGCAAGTTCTGCATGACCGGGCGGGAAGGCCTGCTGCGGCAGATCGGCAGCGCCGAAATCGTGGCCCAGGTCGCGCTGGCCAGGACGCTGCGGACGGTGAAGAAGGTTGTGTTCATGGGCATGGGCGAGCCGGCGCACAACCTCGCGAACGTGATGGAGGCGA